>NZ_JBHVDM010000166.1:0-6150 GCF_042802775.1 Nocardia sp. NPDC057455
GGCGACCACCGAGGTGTTCCCTTTGACGCTGCTCGCCGTCGGCGGGCTGATGCTGTTCCCGGCGTCCAACGATCTGCTGACCATGTTCGTCGCCCTCGAAGTGCTGTCGCTGCCGCTGTATCTGCTGTGCGGACTGGCCCGGCGCAAGCGTTTGCTCTCCCAGGAGGCAGCGCTGAAATACTTCCTGCTCGGGGCGTTTTCCTCGGCGTTCTTCCTCTACGGCGTCGCGCTGCTGTACGGCCAGGCGGGCACGGTGCGGCTCGCCGGCATCGCGGACGCCATCGCCCAGCATCCGGACAACGCGACACTGGCGGTGCTCGGGATCGCGATGCTCGCCGTCGGTCTGCTGTTCAAGATCGGCACGGTACCGTTCCAGTCCTGGGTGCCGGACGTGTACCAGGGCGCCCCCACCGCGGTCACCGGATTCATGGCGGCGGCCACCAAGATCGCGGCGGTCGGCGCACTGATGCGTGTGCTGCAGGTCGCGGTGCCCGACCTGCGCGACGACTGGCGGCCTATCCTCGCGGCCGTCGCGATCGCCACCATGGCCGTCGGTGCGGTCATGGCGATCACGCAGACCGACGTCAAGCGGATGCTCGCGTATTCCTCGGTGGCGCATGCCGGTTTCCTGCTCACCGCTCCGGTAGCGGCCAACGACCGCGGTGTCGCGGCGGTGCTGTTCTACTTGGCGGCTTACGGTGTCGGCACGCTGGGCGCGTTCGCGGTGGTCAGCCTGATCCGTGAACCGGACGGCGACGAGGCCACCGGCCTGCCGCGGTGGGCCGGGCTCGGCCGCCGCTCCCCGTGGCTGGCCACCGTTTTCGCACTGTTCCTGCTTTCCTTCGCCGGGTTGCCGCTCACCAGCGGCTTCGTCAGCAAGTTCGCCGTGTTCGAGGCCGCGGCGTCGGGAGGCGCGGCGCCGCTGGTCGTCATCGGCGTGATCTGCAGTGCCATCGCGGCGTTCTTCTATCTGCGAGTTATCGTGCTGATGTTCTTCACCGACCCGCCCGCCGACGCTCCGGTGCTGGTCACCCCGCCGCTGACGACGACGATCGTGGCGATCACCGCGGCGGTCACGTTCGCGCTCGGCGTCTTCCCGCAGCCGCTGCTCGACCTCGCCGATCAGGCGGCGACCTTCGTCCGCTGACGGCCTTCCACCGATGCCGTCGCTGGGGTACCAGCGGCGGCATCGCCGTTTCCCGGACGGCGCTCAGGAGCCGCGCCTGCGTTCCAACGCCTTCGCGATCAGTGCCCGGGCACGATCGCCGTACTCGGCTTGGTCGGCGAGGATCGCGAAGGTTCTCTCGTGTAGAGCGATCTCCGACGGCCGGGTGATGGTCAGCTCGGCCGAGACCGTCTCGGTCAGCACCTGCGCGCGGTCGTAGATGACGAAGTTCGTCGCGGGAGCACGGTAGTCGGCGCAGATCGGGATGATGCCCAGCCGGACCCTCGGGTTGGCCATCACCGCGAGCAGGTGGGCGAGTTGCTCGGCCATGGTGGCGGCGTCACCGACCGTGCGCCATAGCGCGGACTGGTTGACCACGAAGTGGAAACGGTGTTTCGCCCGGAAGAGCACGTTCTTGCGGGCCATGCGCGCGGCCACCGCGTCCTCGAGGTCGTCGCGTCCGCCGGTGACGGCGATGCAGGCGGTGAGGATCGCGCGCGCGTAGCCCTCGGTTTGCAGTAGTCCCGGCAAGGTATCCGGCGCGTACCAGCGGATCTGCGTGGTCTGCGCCTCCAGGTCGATCGACTGCCGTTGCCTACGTGCGTGTCCGGAGGCGACGGTGCGTTGCCATTCCAGGTACATCGACTGCAGATTGCGCGCATTGGCGACCAGATCGTCCAGCACGGCGGTATTGCCGCACGCCTCGCACCACGCGGCGAGGTCTGCCTCCGACGGCGTCTGCTTGCCGCCCTCGATCCGGGAGACCTTGCTCGAATGCCAGCCGCACCTCGCGGCCAGCTCCAGGCCGGTGAGATGGGCGGCACGACGTAGTTCACGCAGGCGCGCGCCCAGCACCTCGCGTGCGTCCGACACACCGTTCACTCGGGTACGTGCTCGCTCTCGCAATATTGTTGATGGTCAATCCCCTTGGGCCACAATCGTTCCCGTACCCGCAGGTAGCGGGCGATCAGCGCCGGGTCGGTAGTGATCGACAACCCCGTGAACGCCCCGTCCTCGGTGAAGGTGTTGAAGGCGACGGTAGTCGTGTCGAACAGCCAGTAATCGTCATGAGGCAGCTCGGCGGGGTCGACCAGATGCCGCGGTAGCCAGCGCACCGCCTCGCCGGTGGCGATGTTGTCGTCGGTCGCCGACAACAGCCACCGGGTGTAGTCGGTGTGCGGGACCGTCACGACACGTAGTCGTTCGAGCGCGACACCGCGACCGGCTGACTCGACCATCAGAGCATCCCAGGCTTTCCACGACTCGGGCTGTTCCTCTCGCTCGTACGCTACTCCGGCATCGAAGCGGCGCAACGCCTCTTGTTCGTCCTCCATCGCGTACCGGTCTCGAACCTCCAGATGGAACGCGCGGAACCGAGCCGCCCGGAAGAGCGGCTCGTAACAACGGGAACCGACGACGTGCAGCATCAGCGCACCACCACAGCGGTTTCGTGACGATCGAGAGTCAGCTGGGCGAGCAACTCGGGGTCGGTGACCGGTTCCCCGGCCACCAGTACCGACCCACAGGTTCCGCTCGCCTCCACCCGTAGCCACATACCCGGCTCCAGCCAGTCCAGCAGTTGGTGCGGCACGAGGACCGTCCCCGTGCGGTCGGTGGCATCGCCCTGCACCACGAGTACGCCGGTGTCGGTCGCGTACACGGCGGGACAAGCTCCATGATCGGATCCGGATCCGAGAAGTCGCAGGTTCATAGCTGATCCTTTGCGAGAGCTGGCGGACGATGTCGTGCAATCGTCCCTACCGGAGGCTCTGCGGGTCAACGCACGTCGCAAAGTCGCGCAAAGTCGTGGCGGGGGTATCGGTATGGCTTCTACCGTCGATTCGGCAACTCGGGGCCACCGCGCCGACGTCGATCCCAGGTTGCCTTCTCCCCGAGGAAAGGGCCCCGACATGATGAGACGACCCAGGACTGCCGCCGATTTCGCGGTGCTGGGTGTGCTGGCGCCAGGTGGATTGCTCACCGTCGAGCAACTGGCTCAGCAGGCGCGACTGACCGCATGGTCGGTGCGCAGCGCATTGCTGCGGCTGCAGTCGCGCGGTTTGATCATGGACTGCCACCACCGCGGCCGCTGGGCCATCACGCCGCGGGGCCGTGGTGAATGGGCCGCGAAGGGACGCCGATTCACCTTGTGAGCCGAGTCGGGGCGGCTTCGCTCAGGTCGTCGACAAGGTGCGGGTGGCCGGATCGACATCGCGCATGACCAGTGGACGTCTAGCATTCCGGTATGGGCCGTCGGAAGTGGCTGAGGGCCGCACTGTGTTCGGTCGTACTGAGTACCGGTGGATGTATCGGGGCGGTCGACCGCGGTGACTTCGAACAGGATTTGCGGGCGCGGGGCGGCGGGCTGGGTGAACGAGCTGACTGCTTCGGCGATCACCGCGGTGCGAGAGCACCTGGGAGCCGCTGATTTCCAGGCGAACGTCATTCTGCTGACCGCGCCGAATTCCACGCGGTTCCGCGTGGTGCTGGCCGATCAGCCTGAGCAGGTGACTCGATTCTTCTCCACGTGGCCGGATCCCACCGCGCGACAAGCTGCCGTGCGGTTGCGGGTGCGCGATCCGGACGGTTCCCGCCGACTCGACGACTACTCGTACACGCTCGGTGCACTCAGCGCGCCGCAGCCCGTGCGAGTTTCGGCATTCGACGACATCGACAGCGAGGACTTCGCGATCGGCGATGTACCGGGGATCGCGCGTATCGAGGATATCGTCGATACCGCTCTGGCTCGCAGCGAACTTCCCGACGGCCAGGTCACCGTGATCGTCGTCAGCCGATTCGGCCGCGAGATCCGGATCGTCGCGAACGTTACCTCGCCGCGGACGGACATGATCGCCGAGTTCGACCGCACCGGCGTATTCCGTCGAATCCAGCAGGTGTGAGGCCATGGCGAGACCGCTCACGACCGCGTTGTCCACCGGTGTCGGTGTCGGCATGCTCAGCATCGTCGTGCCCGTGTCGATCTGGCCCGGCGAAGCGAAACTCACCGCGCCCCTGTTCTGTTCGGACCCCTACCGCGAACCCGTCGTGGTGTCCGACACCTTCCGCGACTCCGAGGGCACCTCGGTCGACTACACCCTTTACTGTGTGACCGACCGCGGCGCGGTCACCGACGAGGGATTCATCCTGCCGTTCCTCGTGCTGATGGCAGTGCACGTCGCGATCATCACCGCCGTGGCATACCTCGCCGGACAGTGGGCGCGTCGCAGAACCCCGCCCCCGGCCGATTCGCAGTCCACGGCATTCGAAACACCTGTCTACGGATCACACGAGCCCGAACCCCTCTGATTCGCCCCGGCCGGTCGAGCCGGATGATTCCGGAGTGGTGCCGTGACGGCGTAGCACTTGCTGTTCGGCGCCGCATCCGCTGTGTCGGGTTCGCCCGAGATCGGCGGCTGTCGGACCGCGGTGGCCTGGGCGAGGAGTGGATGGCTTGCAGAAGCGGTGGACGGCCGCGTCCACCGCCTCGCGAGATTTGCTCAGTCGTTCTTCGGATATGTCAAGAGTGCAGCAGATTACTGTCCGGGCCGGCACTGCGGCGGCGGACCGTCCGGGTGCTCGCCGGGCGGCGGACCGTCCGGGTGCTCACCGGGCGGCGGACCGTCCGGGTGCTCACCGGGCGGCGGACCGTCCGGGTGCTCACCGGGCGGAGGGCCCTGCGGGTGATCGCCAGGAGGCTGGCACTGCTGTCCCGGCACCGGCCCCTGGGCGGCATCGGCGCCGGCCACACCGGCTCCGATGCCGAGCGCACCGAGCGCGAGAGCCCCGGTTACCGCGGTCATTGCCAGCCTCGTTGTGAAACTCATCTGCGTTCCTCCTGTTGTCGGATCAGATCCGAAGCCGTCGGCCACTGCTCGAGGCCGACCCGAGAATCGTTGAGCGGCAATATTTGTCCTACGTTGGCGCAAGCTATGTGCCGGCTGTGGACCGCGGCACGGGTCCGGTTCCACTGGGTCCGTCGCTCACAGCGGACACATAGGTACGACACAGGGATCCCCAAGCGTAAGGGGGCATGGTTGGGCGATGTCCGCGACGACTACCGGGAGCGGCCCGGCCGATCGAGTTGTCCTGCGCCGCGTCGACGGCAGCCCGATCACCGTCCTGGTGGTCGACGACGAGCCCGTGCTGGCCGAGATGATGTCGATGGCGCTGCGATACGAGGGGTGGGAGGTCACGACCGCGGGTGATGGCCGGACCGCCATCGCCAAGACGCGCGAAGCCCGCCCGGATGTGGTGGTGCTCGATGTGATGCTGCCGGACATGACCGGCCTCGAAGTACTCGGGAAACTGCGCGGGCAGCTCCCGTCCCTGCCGGTACTCCTGCTGACTGCCAAGGACTCGGTCGAGGATCGCATCGCCGGGCTGACCGCCGGTGGCGACGACTACGTCACCAAACCCTTCAGCATCGAAGAGGTGGTACTGCGGCTGCGTTCGCTCCTGCGCCGCGCCGGCGTGGCCACCGAGGACAGCGACGCGCAACTGGTGGTCGGTGATCTTGTGCTCGACGAAGACAGCCACGAGGTCACCCGTGCCGGCGAGGTGATCGTCCTGACCTCCACAGAATTCGAATTGCTGCGGTTCTTCATGCGCAACCCGAAGCGTGTATTGAGCAAAGCGCAGATCTTGGATCGGGTGTGGAATTACGACTTCGGCGGCCGGTCCAACATCGTCGAGCTGTATGTCTCCTATTTGCGCAAGAAGATCGACAATGGACGCGCGCCGATGATCCACACGCTGCGCGGTGCCGGGTATGTGCTCAAGCCCGCAGGCTGAGGCGGCGCACCGGGTGCTTCGGCCACGGTGCTGGTCGCTGCGGGCCCGCCTGTTGGTCGGCCAGGTGCTGTTGCTGGTGATCGTGGTCGTCGGAATCGGTGCCGCGACCGAATTCGCGCTGCGGCAGTTCCTGGTGCACCAATTGGATACCGAACTGATCGACGTGCAGAAGCGCTCGCTCGGTGATGTCGGCG
>NZ_JBHVDM010000167.1:0-5970 GCF_042802775.1 Nocardia sp. NPDC057455
GTCCGGCGGTGCGCGTGATGAGGGCGCGCATCGCCGGACGGCCCTGGCAATCGTCGGGTTGACGTGACTCTCCGTAGGTGTAACTATGGGATACAGTTAAACGATTCCATCGAGGAGAGGGCAGTGACGACGATGTCTGCAGCCGTGACACCCGCAGTCGATCCCGATCTGGAGAAGGCGCAGGAGTACGCCGCGAAGCTGCTGCTGCTGTCCGAGGGATCGGTCAACAAGCACTTCGACCCCTTCGAGGACATCGACTGGGACAATCCCGACTTCGCCGCCGATGCCGGTGAACAGCGCTGGATCCTGCCCGCGTCGGCCGATACCGTGGCCCGCCACCCCTGGTACCAGGCGCTGTCGGAGGAGCGGAAGATCGCGGTCGGCAAGTACCGGCAGGCGAATATCGCGAAGGTCGGTTTGCAGTTCGAGTCGATCCTGATCAGTGGCATGGTCATCCACAACTTCGGCCTGCCGAACGGTTCGCCGGAGTTCCGGTACTGCTCCCACGAGATGATCGAGGAGCACAACCACACCCTGATGTTCCAGGAGATGGTCAATCGGATCGGGCTGGACGTGCCCGGCATGGGGCCGCTGGTCAGCAAGTTCAAGTACCTGGGCGCGCCAGTGGCGGCCTGGTTCCCGAACCTGTTCTTCATGGCCGTGCTGGCCGGTGAGGAGCCGATCGACCACATTCAGAAGCAGATCCTGCGCTCGGGTGAAGACGTGCACCCGATCATGCGCGGTGTGATGGCCATCCACGTCGCGGAGGAGGCACGGCACATCTCCTTCGCGCACGAGTTCCTGAAGAACCACGTGCCGGAGGCGAAGCCCGCGCAGAAGTTCATTCTCTCGTTGGCCATGCCGCTGGTCATGTGGATCCTCGGCCGCGCGATCGTCACTCCGCCGCGGTCGTTCTTCACCGAGTTCGGTATCCCGGACGAGGTCCGCAAAGAGCTGTTCTTCGGCTCGAAGGACGCCAAGCGGGTCTTCAGCGACTACTTCTGCGACGTGCGCACCCTCGCCAAGGACATCGGGCTGATGAACCCGGTCGCCAAGGCGTTCTGGAAGGCGCTCGGGATCGACGGTCCCAGCACGCGATACCGGTCGGAGCCGCTGCGCGCCGTGAACAAGGTCGCTTGAGCCGGTATGCCGTACGTCGTCACCCAATCCTGCTGCAGCGACGCGTCCTGCGTATATGCCTGTCCGGTCAACTGCATCCATCCCACGCCCGACGAACCGGACTTCCGGACGGCGGAGATGTTGTACGTCGACCCGAAGGCATGCGTGGACTGCGGCGCCTGCGCGACCGCGTGCCCGGTCGACGCCATCGTGTCGGCGAAGAAGCTGACCGCTGAGCAGAAGCCGTTCATAGAGATCAACGCCGATTTCTACCGGCAGAGCCGGCCGCGCCCCCTGCTGGCGCGACCGGTGCCCGCGGCGCGGATCCACACCGAGCGCACGCCGTTGCGGGTGGCGATCGTGGGATCGGGGCCCTCGGCGATGTACGCCGCGGACGAACTGCTGACCCAGCCCGACGTCTCGGTGACGGTGTTCGATCGACTACCGGTGCCCTACGGCCTGGCCAGGCACGGCGTCGCGCCGGATCACGACAAGACCCGCAAGGTCGGCGAGCTGTTCGATGTCATCTCCGCGCAGCCGGGGTTCGGT
Source organism: Nocardia sp. NPDC057455 (assembly GCF_042802775.1). Classification (NCBI taxonomy): domain Bacteria; kingdom Bacillati; phylum Actinomycetota; class Actinomycetes; order Mycobacteriales; family Nocardiaceae; genus Nocardia; species Nocardia sp. NPDC057455. The sequence goes on from NZ_JBHVDM010000167.1 coordinate 1,669, forward strand.
TCGTACCTGAACGTGGAAGTCGGCGCGCACATTTCGCATGCCGAACTGCTCGACCACTTCCATGCCGTGATCTACGCGGTCGGCGCGTCGTCGGATCGCAAGCTCGGCATCCCGGGTGAGGGCCTGGCGGGTACGGTCTCGGCCACCGATTTCGTGGCCTGGTACAACGGTCATCCCGACTACGCCGACCATGTCTTCGACCTGACGGCCCGGCGCGCCGTGATCGTCGGCAACGGCAATGTCGCGCTCGACGTCGCGCGCGTGCTGACCAGTGACCCCGCGACGCTGGCGGACACCGATATCGCGCCGTACGCGTTGCGGGCGTTGCGCGAGAGCAAGATCGAGGAAGTGGTCGTGCTCGGTCGGCGCGGTCCCCTCGAATCCGCTTTCACCGTGCCGGAATTCGTCGGCTTGCTGGGAAGCGATGTGAACATCGTGGTCGAGGGTGAGCTGCCCGAACTCGGCGCGGAACTGCCCTTCCACGTCGAGCAGAAGCTGCGGCTGCTGCACAGCGTGCGCACCCGGCCGGTGGGGGAGCGCAAGCGCATCGTGTTCCGTTACCTTGCCGCGCCCACCGAGATCCACGGGACCGATCGGGTCACCGGACTCGAGGTCGGACGCACCGAGCTCGTCACCGATCCGGAGGGCCGCGTCCGCGCCGTGGCGACCGGGCAGACCGATCGGCTCGACGCGGGCCTGGTGCTCACCTCGGTCGGCTACCGCGGTGTCGCGCTGCCGGGCCTGCCGTTCGACGAGCAGGCCGCGGTGATCCCGAATCAGGAGGGCCGGGTGCTGGAACGCCCGGACGGCGCCGTCGTCACCGGCACCTATGTGACCGGCTGGATCAAGCGCGGCCCCACCGGCTTCATCGGTACCAACAAGTCCTGTGCACAGGAGACGGTGCGGCAGCTGGCCACGGACTTCAACGCGGGCCGTCTGCCCGATCCCGCCGGCACCGCCGTGGAATTCGATCGGCTGGTGCGGCTGCGCCAGCCGGCGGTGCGTGCCGCGGGAGCGGTGGAAGCCCGGCCCGGCCGAGTGCGCCGCTTGCTGGCTCGCGCCTGACGAACCCCGCCTCGGGATACCCGGTCGCGCCGGTATCTCGAGGCGGTCCCCACGTCCGCGGGTCAGCGTGCGGTGAAGCCACCATCGATGGCCAGCGCGGCGCCGGTGACGAAACTCGCTTCGCCGCTGAGCAAGTAGGCGCAGAACGAGGCGATCTCCTGCGGCGTCGCGATACGGCCCATCGGGTGCAGCGCCGCGATGGCAGCCGAGCCTTCGGGCGTCGCGCCCATGGAATTCCGGAACGCCGGGGTGTCGACCGCGCCCGACACCAGCGCGTTCACCCGCACCCCCTGCTCGGCGGCCTCGAGCGCCACCGCCCTGGTCAAGCCGACCACCCCGTGTTTGGCGGCCACGTACGGCGCCACCGAACCCATGCCGACCACTCCGAGATTCGACGCGTTGTTCAGGATCGCGCCGCCGCCGGAGGCCGCCAGCGCGGGCACCTGATGCCGCAGGCCGTAGAACACGCTGCTGAGATTGAGTTCCAGATCGGCGCGCCAGCCCGCCGCATCGATCTCCGCGACCGGGCCGAAGGCGCACACCGCGCCCGCGTTGTTGAATGCCGCGTCCAAGCGACCGAATTCGGACATCGCGGCGTCGGTCAGCCGGGCCACGTCCTGCTCCACCGTGACATCGGTCGGCACGAACAGCGCGCGGCCACCTGCCGCGCGGATGTCGGCGGCTACCTGATCACCCGCGTCCTTGCCCCGTGCGCCGAGCACGACCGCGCCGCCTTCGCTCGCGACCCGCAGCGCCACCGCCTTGCCCACGCCCGAGGTCGCGCCGGTGATCAATACGACCTGCTCCGCGAACCGTGTTGCCATCGTTCGATTTCCTCTCCACTCTCGCGATCTCACCTGTGTGATGGGACCCGCTGTCGAGTCAAGCCGGGCCCGAACCACGACGCTGGCGAGTATCGGACATCTAGTTGATGTGTCATTGGAATGTTGCGCCGGGCGATCGGCGGAAAGCCGCAGTGATGGCAAGTATTCGGTTACCGACCGCTCGGTGCCTGTCCCTCGGTGTGGTTTTCGCGTGGTAAACCGGCGTTCGGTCGGGTCGACACCGGCATATCGAGATCGCTGAGCGATAGCGGAATCATCGAGAGCGCAGAAGGATTCACGGTGTCTAGTGGACTGAATGCTTGCGTTGACTCGTATCTACCTGGCATTTCGGACGATTATTGCGGTGGGTAGAACATTCCGTATCAATTGCGCATCCACGTGAGCACGAAACAGCTAACCTGTAGTGGCTGTTTGGAAGACGACCGCGGCCACAGGGGAACGCCATGTGATGGACGTGGTCACGGTGCGTTGACGGGATAGCGAATGACTACAGGTCTGGGTTTCAGCATTGGCGCAGTGAACTCCGTGACGGCTTCGGTCAGCGCGGATCGACCACGGCCGGCGGTGCGGTCTCGGCGCACCGCGGTGACCTTCGACAGCGCGGGCGGACTGCGCCTGGGTGGGATCCGGCAATTCGGCATGGCGGTCTCGGATTTCGCCGATCTCGGCCGTGATCCGGAAGCGGTGATCGTCGGGGGCCGCATCTGGTCGCCCGCCAATCTCGTCGCCGCGGTGGTCGGCGAACTCCGGTCGCTCGAGCCGGGAGCGCTCGAGGCGGGCGTCGTGACCACCTATCCCGCGGTGTATTCCGACAAACAGGTCGCGTTGCTGCGCCAGGCGCTGGACCTATCCGGGGCGGGCGACGTGCTTCTGGTACCCGAACCCGTCGCGGCCGCGGAATGGCTCGAGCACGAGCACGGCCCGCTGGAAACCAGCTTCGTCTTGATCTACGACCTCGGTGGCACCAGCCTCGACGTGAGTATCGTGCGCGTCGGTCCGGACTGGGACAACCATCCGATGATCGGTAAACCGATGCGCTCCTACGACTTCGGCGGCAGGCCGCTGGGGTCGATGATCGCGCGCTACGCACCGGACGTGGCGTCCGGATCCGCGAGACCGTCGATGACCTCCATCGTCGACATCGACGGGTTGCGCGCGGCACACGTGCAGGACTCGCTCCAAGTGGTCCGTGACTGCGTGCGGGAAGCGGGCGTCAGCCTGTCCGCTATCGGCCGGGTCCTGCTGGTGGGCGGCGCGTCGCGGCCCGCGGAAGTGGCGCGGACGCTCGCCGAACTCGGCCGTCCCGTGGTGATCTCGGCGGATCCCGGCCAGACGATCGCCGCGGGCGCCGCCCTCATGGCGGCGCGCACGATGGCGCTCGGCGCATCGGACGGCCGGTCCACCGCCCCGCGGGTGGCGGTGTTCTCCAGTGCCGCGGTGGTCTCGGCGGTCGCGATGTCGGCGGTCACGGTCTTCGGCGGCCCGACTGTTCCCGAGCTGTCGCCGCTGCTCGAGCGCCTGCCGGAACTCGGCGTGCCGACCGACAGTCTGCTGGTCGACGTCGGAAACGAGCAACTCGCCGGCGCCTGGTCGGTAGTGTCCACGCCCACCACCTGGAACTCCGGCCGGGCGCTGCTCGCGCAGCGGAGTTCCGCCTACACCCGATTCATCACACCGGCTCCACGCGGCGCCGGTTATGGACCTTCCGTGGCGGAGTCGCGGCCCGGCTCGCATCGTGACCCGCGAAACTGCTGTGCCCCAGACGGATTGCGCTACCGGGGACACGGCGATCCCGCCTACTTCGTCAATCCGCTGCCGTTCGCCCCGGTCGTCCATCCCGGGGGCATCGCGCAGCCGCCCGTCCCCGGGCAGCCTTCGACCCCTGGACAGCCCGGTCTGCCACTGCCGGGGCAGGTCCCCGGCCAACAGCCCGCGCCGGGTCAGGCGCCCGGAACCGGGACGCCTCCGGGCTCGACTGGTCCGGGGGCACAGCACGGTTCGACGCCTGCGGAGCCCGGTGCGGCGTCCGGCGGGAGCACGCCGGGCAGTCCGTCGACCGGGACGTCCGACGCATCAGGCGCCGGTACGGGCTCGGACGAGCACGGTGGTTCCGGAACGAATTCGTCCTCCTCCGGAGCCGCGTCCACCGGGGGCTCCTCCTCCGGTGCTGGGGGGAGTACATCCTCCGGCGGAACGCACTCGGGTGGGACCGCCTCGAGCGGTGGTTCGACGAGCGACTCCTCCGCGAACGGATCGGCCGGCGACTCGCCGGGTGGGTCGTCCGGCAACTCGTCGACGCACGGTTCATCCGCGGCCGGGAATTCGTCATCGGACAGCTCGTCGTCTGGTGGGTCGGTGGGGAATTCGTCGGCGCACGGTTCGTCGTCTGGTG
>NZ_JBHVDM010000168.1:0-5864 GCF_042802775.1 Nocardia sp. NPDC057455
GCGTCCGAGCGATCGCCGCTTGCTCCTTCGTCGCCTGCGCGGCGGCCGCTCGGACGCGAGCAGGGCCGCGAACGGCGGATGCTCGGTCTCGCTTCGCTCGGAACCGGGGTTGAGCCGGTGTGATTGTGCCCGGGGGTAGTAGCACTACCTGGGGGTTCGGTGGAGGGAAGCTGGTGACTCGGTAGCGGACGCCGAGTTGGTTCCGGCGCCTGGGTGCGGCGTGGTTACTTCGCCGAGCACGTGCTGCTTGCCTTCTTACTTCGCGCGTTGTGCCCCTTTGGGCCCTGGGCCGGGGCGCGAACGGCGCCTGCTCGTACCTGTGGTCGAGCCGGAGTTGTCGTGCGTGATGCGGCGGGCTTTTGCGGTCTCCAGGTTCAGGCGGTGCGGGCGCCGAGTGCGGTGATCAATCGGGTGACCGGGCTCTCGGCGTTGTATGCGGTGGCCAAGGCACGCAGCTGGTCCGGATCGGCCGGTTCGGTGGGGAGGACGTCGCTGCGGGACATGGCGACTTCGGCGTCACAGACCACTCGCACCACCGGTGCGGCGGCCTTCAGGTAGTCCTCGGCGGCGCGCAGCCGGGCGCGCACGCTCTGGGCCAAGTCGGCGTCCGGATCCTCCACGGCCGCGACCAGCGCTTCCAGGGAACCGTAGCGGGAGATCAGCGTGGAGGCGGATTTCTCGCCGATGCCCGCCACTCCGGGCAGGCCGTCGGAGGCGTCGCCGCGCAGCGTGGCCATGTCGGCATAGGCTGGGCCGGCGTTTCGCAGCGGCACGCCGTACTTCGCCGATACCTCGGCCGGGCCGAAGAGTTCCGCCTTGGCCAGTCCCCGTCCGGCATAGAGCACCCGCACCGGGGGCGTCGGCTCGTCTCGCACCAGCTGCAACAGGTCGCGGTCGCCGCTGACCACGATCACCTCGTCAGTGCGCTCTCGGGTGGCCAAGGTGCCCAGCACGTCGTCGGCCTCCAGGCCCTCCGCTCCGCCGGTCGCGATGCCCGCCGCGGCGAGCACCTCGAGGATCATCTCCACCTGCGGGGTGAGCGTGTCCGGAACGGTTTCGGCGCCGGGGGCGGCCTCCGGCGAGGTATCCAACCGGTGCGCCTTGTAGGACGGCACCAGCTCGACGCGATACGCCGGGCGCCAGTCCAGATCCAGGCACACCACCAGCCTGCTCGGTGCGAACTTGGTGATCAGTGACGCCACCATGTCGGTGAAACCGCGCAGCGCGTTCACCGACCGCCCATCGGGCGCGGTGATCTTGTCGGGGATGGCGTGGAACGCGCGGAACCACAGACTGGCGCCGTCCAACAACAACAGGGGCCCACCGGCAGCAGAGGTCACGGGCCGAGGCTACTCGCTCGCACCGACACCGCCCGGACGATGTTCGGCGTTCCCCCGCGCGCGTGACGGGTAACGTCGGACGAATGAGCTCGCATACGGATTCGAGGTTCGCGGCGGACGTCTACGGTGCCCGGCTGGAGCGGTCGGTGGAGCTGATGCGGGCCGCCCACCTCGACGCTTTGCTGATCACCCCCGGGCCGGATCTGCGCTATCTGATCGGCTCGGCGGCCGAGTCGTTCGAGCGGCTGACCTGCCTGGTGATCCCGGCGGATGGGGCGACGCCGTCGGTCGTGATCCCGAAACTGGAGTTGGCGTCGCTGGAGGACTCCGCGGCGGGTGAACTGGGCCTGCAAGTGCTGGACTGGGTGGACGGCACGAACCCGTACGGCCTGGTGAAGTCCGCGCTGCATGTGGGCTCGCGGGTGGCCGTGGCCGATGTGATGCCCGCGCTGCATCTGCTCCCGCTGGCGGAGTCGTTCACCGGCCTGCCGGTATCCGCCACCCCTGTGCTGCGCGAACTGCGCATGATCAAGGACCCGGCCGAGGTGGACGCCCTGCGCCGCGCGGGCGCCGCGATCGACCGGGTGCACGCCCGGATGGGGGAGTTCTTGCAGGTGGGGCGCACGGAGGCGGAGGTCGGCCGCGACATCGAGGCCGCGATCGTGGCCGAGGGGCACACCGAGGCGGCGTTCGTCATCGTCGGCAGCGGTCCGCACGGAGCGGACCCACACCACGGGGTGTCCGAACGCCGGATCGAGGCGGGGGACGTGGTGGTCGTGGACATCGGCGGCCCGGTCGAGCCCGGCTACTACTCCGACTCCACCCGTACCTACGTCCTGGGCGAACCCGATCCGGAGGTGGCCGCCCGGTACGCCGAACTGGAGCGGGCACAGGCGGCGGCGGTCGCCGCGGTCGGTCCGGGCGTCACCGCGGCCGCGGTGGACGCCGCGGCACGAAACCCGCTGACCGAAGCCGGTTTCGGGCCCGCGTTCGTGCACCGCACCGGGCACGGCATCGGCCTGTCGGTGCACGAGGAGCCCTACATCGTCGCGGGAAACGACCTCGTGCTGCGGCCAGGCATGGCATTCAGCGTCGAGCCCGGCATCTACTTCCACGGCGAGTGGGGCGCGCGCATCGAGGACATCGTGGTAGTCACCGACGAGGGCGGCGAATCGCTGAACAAGCGGCCGCACGGCCTCGCGATCCTGTGATCGACAGCTGAAGGCCGAGCCCGATGGGCTCGCCCGAGGCTCTACGCGCCGGCGCCGTTACCGTCGGCGGCCGGTGCGACGAGCGTGCTGCTGGACAGCACGCGCCGGACCTGGATGGCGATCACCACACGCGTCGGATTCTCCCGTGGCACGCGATAGCGACCGGCGTAGCGCTCGACCGCCTCGGCGACGTCGTCCGGGGCGTCGAGTACGGTGGCCGGGCCCTCCAGGGTGATCCACCGGATGCCGTCGACCTGACTGACCGCCGCGTATCCGGAGCGGCGCACGTTGCGCACCTTCACCGACCCGTCGTTGGTGATCACGCGCGCGATCCCGGCCTCCTGGTCCCAGGTGAACCCCACCGCCACGACATGGGGCGTTCCGTCCGCCCGCAGTGTCGTCAGGGTGGCGAGATGCCGTTTGGCGACGAACTCGAGGGCGGCGGGCGACAACTCAGCAGTACTCGTCGGCATCCCCCGACCGTAGCCTCCGGCACCCGTCCGCGCCGCACCAGCCCGACCAACGGAGCGATGGCCGAACACGTCCATGGCAATGACAGACTGTGGCGCATGGGAACGCGTGGAATGGCCGACGGGACCGTGCTGCTGCTCGGCGGTCGCAGCGAGATCGGGCTCGAAGTGGCGCGACGGCTGGCGCCCGGGCGCGCGGTGGTTCTGGCGGCCCGGCGCAGCGGCGAGTTGGACGCGCAGCAGGCGCTGATCATGGCGGCCGGTGCGAGCGACGTGCACACCGTCGAATTCGACGCCGACGACACGGCGAGTCACCCGGCGCTGCTGGAGAAGGTCGCCGCCGAGCACGGGCCGATCGGCATCGCGGTGCTCGCCTTCGGTGTGCTCGGCGATCAGCAGCGCGCCGAGCGGGATCCCGCGCACGCGGCGGCCATCTTGCACACCGACTTCGTCGCCCAGGCCGGTGTCCTCACCACGCTGGCGAATCTGATGCGCGCGCGCGGCGCGGGACAGCTCGTCGTGTTCAGCTCGGTCGCGGGCGTGCGTGTGCGGCGCGCCAATTACGTCTACGGATCGGCGAAAGCCGGACTCGACGGTTTCGCTTCCGGTCTCGCGGATGCCCTGCACGGCAGCGGCGTTCGCTTGCTGCTGGTCCGGCCCGGCTTCGTCATCGGGAGGATGACCGAGGGCATGTCTGCGGCGCCTTTCTCCAGCACTCCGGATCAGGTCGCCGACGCCGTGGTCGCGGGTTTGCGCCGCGGCGCGAGCCGGGTCTGGGTACCCCGGATCCTGCGACCGGTGTTCTTCGCGATGCGCCTGCTGCCGCAACCGGTCTGGCGGCGGATGCCCCGGTGAGCGCCACACCTGTGTCGTGGACCGGCGCGCCGATCGCGGTCGTCGGCATCGGCGCCGACGGCTGGGACGGTCTCGGCCGCGCCGCGCGGGAAGCGGTCGGCGACGCCGAGATCCTGTTCGGTTCCGCGCGCCAACTCGCGCTTGTGCCTGCCACCGTGGCGGCGCACCGGGTGCCGTGGCCCTCGCCCTTGCTGCCCGCGCTGCCCGGGCTGCTCGAACGGCACACCGGCGCGCGATTGTGCGTTCTGGCCAGCGGCGACCCGATGTTCTACGGAATCGGCGTCACCTTGTCCCGGCTGCTTGGTCCGCAGGCGTTGCTGGTGTTGCCCCAGCCGTCTTCCGCTTCTTTGGCCTGTGCCCGGCTGGGATGGTCGCTGGCGGAGACGCCGGTGGTCAGTGTGGTCGGGCGTCCGCTGGCGACGGTACTGCCCGAGCTGGCCGACCGCAGGCGGCTGCTGGTGCTCAGCGCCGACGAGCACACGCCGCTCGGTTTGGCACAGCTGCTGGCGCGCCACGGTTTCGGCGGTTCCGAGGTGACGGTGCTCGAGCAACTGGGCGGGTCCGCCGAACGGCGTCGCACCGGAATCGCGAAGCAGTGGGAACATCCGCCGGGCGACCCGTTGAACATCGTGGCGGTCACCTGCGCGGCCGACTCGGACCAGCCGCGTGCCACGCGCCTGCCCGGTCTGCCGGACGAATTGTTCGGCGGTGACGGGCAGCTCACCAAACATGAGGTCCGTGCGCTGACGCTCGCGGCGCTGGCACCGGCCCCTGGCGAACTACTGTGGGATGTGGGCGGAGGGTCGGGCAGTATCGCCATCGAATGGTGCCGGGCGGATCCGGGCAACCGGGCCGTCGCGTTCGAACGGCTCGAGCGCAGGCGCCGCCAGATCACCGGCAACGCGGAAGCTCTGGGCGTGCCTCGCATCGTGGTGCGCGGTGAGGTGTGCGCCGAACTTGCCGCGGACAGCGAAATCGTCGCGCCCGACGCGATTTTCGTCGGCGGCGGCCTGACCCAGGATGGCGTGCTCGAGACATGCTGGGCGCAGTTGCGTCAGGGCGGCAGGCTCGTCGCGAACGCGGTGACCGCCGAATCGGAATCGCTGCTGCTCAGCTGGTCGAGCGCCCAAGGGGGCGCATTGCGAAAGTTCCAGATCTATCGCGGGGAGCCTTTGGGGTCCTTCACCGCTTGGCGTCCGCAGCTTCCCGTGACCCAGTGGTCGGTGGTGAAAACCGCGCCCACGTTCCCCGCGGAGGGGTGAACACGTTATCGGTCACGCGGTAGGGTCGGGGCCGAGTTCCGGTCATGACCGGAAATCCGATTCCTATTGGGGAGATAGATGAGATACAAGAAGTTCGCCGCTACCGCATTGCTGGCCGTCGCCGCCACCGGAGTCACCGCCGGTACCTCCTACGCGGCTCCCACGCCGCCGGCGGCGCAGGACCAGTCCGCGGCCGCGCCCACCGTCACGGGTACGGACCAGGGCGTCGGCTACGCGCTGCAGCTCGCCGACGCGGGTAAGTCGGTCGTCACCAGCGTGACCGGCGGCGCGTTCAGCGTCGACACCGACAACAGCTCGGTCACCCTGAAGAACTCCGCGGGCGAGACCGTCACCAGCATTCCGCTCACCGCGACGGCCAAGGGGCAAGAGGTCCGGATCGCGGCGGCCGTCGCCGACGAGGGCAGGCAGCTGACGCTGACGCCGCAGGTCGCGCCGACCGCGAACGCGCCGGTCGCCGCCGAGTTCATCGGCGCGCAGGATTGGTTCTTCGCCGAGTTGCAGCGCGCCTCGCTCGGCGCTCTGGTCGGCGGCCTGATCGGCGCCGCCATCGGCATCGTCTTCTTCGGTGTCGGCATCCTGCCGGGCGCGGTGCTCGGCGCGCTGATCGGTCTGGCCGTCGCGGGCGGGCCCTCGCTGCTGAACGCGGGTATCGCCTACTTCAGCGGCCAGCCCTGAGAGTCCTGATTCTGGGCGGCACCCGGGAAG
>NZ_JBHVDM010000169.1:0-5788 GCF_042802775.1 Nocardia sp. NPDC057455
GCTGGCGACTGCGTCGCGGACGCGGCGGCCGCTCGGACGCGAGCCGGGCCGCGGAGTCGCCTCCGCCGCGGGGGCGGTACGGCTACCCGGCCGGTCGACCGGGAGCCGGGCACTGCTTCCACGACCGCCTCTTCACCGGACCGGACCGGACCGGCTCTGGCCTCGGTCGGCGCCGGGGCGGTCAACTCCCTGCGCAGGGCTTGACCCGAACCGCCACAGCCGCGCTCGTCACGCCGGTCGCAATCTCGTCGTGTTCGGGTCGTCGGAACGACCGATGGCCGCCCACTCGGGACGGCCATCGGTTGATTCCTCCGCGCGGGGTGTCACCCCACGAACGTCAGACGCGGACGATCAGCGCGTCGCCCTGCCCGCCGCCGCCGCAGAGCGCGGCCGCGCCGACGCCGCCGCCGCGGCGCTTCAGCTCCAGCACCAGGTGCAGCAGGATGCGGGCGCCGGACATGCCCAGCGGGTGGCCGATGGCGATGGCGCCACCGTTGACGTTCACCTTCTCCGGGTCGATGCCCAGCTTGCGGGTGGACGCGACACCGACCGCGGCGAACGCCTCGTTGATCTCCACCAGGTCCAGGTCGGCGGGCGAGATGCCCTCGCGCGCGCAGGCTTTGGCGATCGCGTTGGCGGGCTGGTCCTGCAAGGTCGAGTCCGGACCGGCGACAACGCCGGCGGCGCCGATCTCGGCGATCCAGCTCAGCCCCAGCGACTGCGCCTTCTCCTTGCTCATCACCACGACCGCGGCGGCGCCGTCGGAGATCTGCGAGGCGGTGCCCGCGGTGATCGTGCCGTCCTTGCGGAACGCCGGGCGCAGCTTCGCCAGCGATTCCGCGGTGGTGTCGGCGCGAATGCCCTCGTCGGTGGTCACCAGCACCGGATCGCCCTTGCGCTGTGGCACCGCGACGGGAACCACCTCGTCGTCGAAGACGCCGTTCTTCCACGCCGCCGCCGCCCGCTGGTGCGAAGCCGCCGCGAACGCGTCCTGGTCCTCCCGGCTGATCCGGTCGGTCTCGTTGCGCTGCTCGGTGAGCGCGCCCATCGGCTGATCGGTGAAGATGTCGTGCAGGCCGTCGTAGGCCATGTGATCGCGCAGGGTCACATCGCCATATTTGAAGCCTTCCCTGCTCTTCTCCAGCAGGTGCGGCGCCTGGCTCATGGACTCCTGGCCGCCCGCGACGACGATCTCGTACTCGCCCGCGCGGATCAGCTGGTCGGCGAGGGCGATCGCGTTGATGCCGGACAGGCAGACCTTGTTCAGCGTCAGCGCGGGCACGTCCATCGGAATGCCCGCGGCCGCCGCCGCCTGCCGGGCCGGGATCTGCCCCGCGCCCGCGGTGAGCACCTGGCCCATGATCACGTAGTCGACCTGATCGGGCGCGACACCGCCCTTCTCCAGCGCCGCCTTGATCGCGAACCCGCCCAGATCGGAACCGCTGAAGTCCTTCAGACCTCCGAGCAGCCTGCCGACCGGGGTACGCGCACCGGAGACGATGACGGAAGTGGTCACGACGAGCCTCGCATTCGTAGATCGGACCTGCCCGCGCGCGCCGGGGCTGCGAGAGCAGGTGTTCTACTCAACGGTAGCGGGTGCGCCCCGCGCGGCCCGTGCCAGGTCGCGCTACTTTCGAATGGTGAGCAACGTTATCGAACAGTCATCTTTCATCCCCGCGGACTACGTGACCGCGGTCGACCATGTCGGCATCGCGGTGCCGGACCTGGACGCCGCGGTCACCTGGTACGCCGAGAACCTCGGCATGGTCGAGACCCACCGTGAGATCAACGAGGCCCAGGGCGTGCACGAGGCGATGCTGTCGCTGCCCGGCGCACCGGACCGGGCCACTGCCCTGCAGTTGCTGGCTCCGCTCAACGCGGAATCGACCATCGCGAAGTTCATCGACCGTAACGGTCCCGGTTTGCAGCAACTGGCCTACCGGGTGACCGACATCGAGGCCGTCTCCGCGTACCTGCGCGCCAAGGGTCTGCGTTTGCTGTACGAGGCGCCACGGCACGGAACGGCCGATTCCCGCATCAATTTCATCCACCCGAAGGATGCTGGAGGTGTGCTGATCGAGTTGGTCGAACCGAACGCGAATGTTACGCACTAGTATCGGCGTCAGGTCGGGAAAACTCGTTGGAATGACATTCGCAGTCGAGTCACCATCGGCTGTCTTCAGGCTGTAGTTTGTGTGCCATGTCGTCACCCGAGTCCGATCGCAATCGCTTCGTTGCACTGCCCTTCACCGTTGTGCGCAAGGGTTATGCGCAAGACGAGGTGCGTAATTACTTCGACCGCTTCGACGCGGAACTGAGAGTCACCGCCACCGACCGCGATGCGGCTGCGGCACAAGCACGTAACCTCGCGAGCCAGCTGGAAGACGCGCGCGACGAGATCGACGAACTCCGTAAGGAGGTCGACCGACTCTCGGTGCCGCCGACCACCGCGGAAGGCATGTCCGACCGCATTTCCCGCATGCTGCGCCTGGCCTCCGACGAGGCGTCCGAGGTCCGTGCCCTGGCCCAGGCCGAGGCCGCGGAAATGGTGTCGATCGCCGAGCAGCAGGCCACCGAGATGCGTGGCAAGTACGAGTCGCTGCTCGCGGAGACCAAGGAGAAGCGCGAGGCGCTCGAAATCGAGTTCGAGCAGACCCTCGCGAACGCACGCACCGAGTCCGCCAAGATCATCGAGGCCGCCCAGGCCGAGGCCGACCGCATCGCGAAGGAAGCCGACGCGAAGCGCAAGGCCACCCAGCAGGACTTCGAGGCCACCATGGCCGAGCGTCGCACCAAGCTCACTCGCGCCATGGAGGAGCTGGAAGCCACCAGCCGCGCCGAGGCCGCCCAGCGGATCAAGGACGCGACCGACGAGTCCAACCGCCTCATCACCTCCGCCACTCAGACCTCCGAGCGCAAGATCGCGCACGCGAAGGAACTGGCCGAGGAGATGCGTGTGCTGCGCGGCCGCGTGCTCGCCCAGCTGCTCGGTATCCGCGGTCAGCTCGACTCGGTGCCCGCGATGCTCGCCGCGGTCAACCGCGAGAGCGAATTGCTGGATGGTGTGCCGGATCAGCGCAAGTCGATCGGCGGCAACACCAAGTCGGTCACCGGTTCCCGCCAGAAGGCGATCCCCGAGGTCGCGACCGAGGACGAGGACATCGACTCGGACGAGCGCGAGAGCGCCGACATCAGCAACTGACGTCGGGCCAACGGCGACAGCAGTAATCTCAACCGAATCCCCGAAGGCCGCCCTGATCAGGGCGGCCTTCCCAAATTCCGTACCCGGCAGGACCGCGGCCACCACGGCGTTCGACGAACGCGCCAGCAGCGTCTGATCAGGGATCTGGGATTCGTCATCGCTCGAACAGAGTTCGTCCCGTTTCCCGCGGGACCCATGGGATTCCTTCACCCACGCCAACCGCACCGCGTTTGTGCTAACGAGCAGGCCCGTCGCAGGGAACTGCCGGCTTCCGGTGCGACTTATGTCGTCGACGACGCGGAATTTCCCGACGTCCACTTCCGCGCCGACGCCACCGAGCAGTTCAGCTGAGAATCCGGCCACGCCCGCCACCCTGAGCGGCCTTCCCCGAACGCGACGACGACCCCGGCCACCGACCGACCAGCGGCTCTCGTGTCGCCGCGATCGTCGTCAGATGCTTGTCGGGTGGCGCAGCCTCCGGCATTCTCGTCCACCGGTTCGAGAGCTACTCAACCGCGCGGTGCCTACGCACGGAGCTCGGGTGGCGCGACTCGATGCGTCAGGACCACCGACGAGTGATGCGGCGCGTCTGTCGCCCGTTCCAGCACCCACGATGCCAATGCCTGCGGTCGTCTTCTCCGCCGTACGCGGGCCACGCGACGATGTGGGCGACGCCGGGTGGGATCTCGTGGTCACAGCCGGGGCAGCGGTAGGTCTTGGTCGCACGGGTACCGGGGATGGTGCGCACCACATACGGCTCCGCACCGTCGGGACCCGACTCGGTCCGTCCGAAGACGTCTCCCAGTGGTGTGCCACCGGCCCGCGAGCGCTCGGCGTAGCGATCCGAACGCGGTTTCCGGCGAGGCATAAGACAAGCGTATTACTCGCTCGTGCGCGCCCCGCACTCCCCTGAGTTCAGAACAAGCGGAATTCGTTGCTCTCCGTGCCACGCAGGGCGTCGTAATCGAGTGTGAGGCAGCGGATACCGCGATCCTCGGCGAGCGTGCGCGCCTGTGGCTTGATCTGCTGCGCGGCGAAGACGCCCACCACCGGAGCCAGCAACGGATCCCGGTTCAGCAACTCCAGGTAGCGGGTGAGCTGCTCGACGCCGTCGATCTCGCCGCGCCGCTTGATCTCCACCGCCACCGTGCCGCCGTCCGCATCCCGGCACAGCAGGTCCACCGGGCCGATCGCGGTCATGTACTCACGGCGGATGAGCGTGAAGCCGGTGCCGAGCGTGTGCACGTGCTCGGCAAGCAGCTCTTGCAAATGGGCCTCCACCCCGTCCTTCACCAAGCCCGGGTCGACGCCGAGTTCGTGGGAGGAGTCGTGCTCGATGTCCTCGATGGTGATGCGAAGTTCCTCGCCGGCCTTGTTGGTGACCACCCACAGCGCCTTCGCCCCGTCCGGTAGCTGCGCGTCGCCGTTGCGTTCCGCCAGCCGGCAGGGCGGGCTCATCCAGTTCAGCGGCTTGTAGGAGCCGCCGTCGGAGTGCACGAGCACCGAGCCGTCCGCTTTCATCAGCAGTAGCCTTCGGGCCATCGGAAGATGGGCGGTGAGTCGCCCTACGTAGTCGACCTGACAGCGAGCAATCACTAGGCGCACCCAAGCACTGTAGGCGAGCGCCCGGCCGCGGCTGCCGTCAGCCCATGAGCAGTATCGCCGCCAGGACCGCGCTCGCGGCGAGCAGGCCGCCCTCGATCCTGGTGAGCCGCCGCCGGGTGGTCGTCCTGGCCCAGATCATGAAGAATCCGACCGCAGTGCCGATGGTGAGCGCCACGAGGTGCCCGACCTGGGTGAAGGTCTGTCCGATCAACACACCCTCGACCGCGACGATGAACCACAACGTCGACCAGGCGATGCGCCATCGGTATGGCATCGCGGCCACGAGCGCACCGATCAGCGCCATGGCCCCGTAGCTGACACCCACGTCTTCGGCCCAGCGGATGCTCACGGGCACCCACCCGGCACGCACACCCACCCACAGACCCGCCGCGACGAGCAACGTCGCGCCGACATGGCCCACCAGGAAGACCCGCACCAGTCTCAGCGCGCCGAAGCGCAGCTCGGCCAGGGCGAGCAGACAGGTGAGCAAGGGGATGATGACCCACGACCCGACGACGTCACCGATCACGAACGCGCTCGCCAGCAGCGTTCCGATCCGGCCGCTCAACAGGTTGTGCAGATTCGTGCTCGCGTGCAGCACCATCCTGGTCTGCGCGGAGTCGCTCAGTGCCGAGAAGATCGCCGAGACGACGATCAGCGCCGTCAAGTACATCGCCGTCGCGGGCAGCCTCGGCCCCCACCGGCGCGCTTGCGCCTGCGTGGCGGGCTCGAGCGGCGCCGGTCGTTCCGGCGTCGTCGCGACGACCATAGATACCTCCGTTGCTCGCGCGGGACGGCCATCCCCACCATCCATGATGCTGACCGCGCGCTGCGTACGCTCGTAGTTCCCCGCGATGGTGCTGCGAAACACAGATACGCTCGTATGAAACGACGAAAGGCCCTCGACTGTTGTCGAGGGCCTTTCGTGAAGGATGTTCCGGCGGTGTCCTACTCTCCCACACCCTGTCGAGTGCAGTACCA
>NZ_JBHVDM010000170.1:0-5460 GCF_042802775.1 Nocardia sp. NPDC057455
AAACGACGAAAGGCCCTCGACTGTTGTCGAGGGCCTTTCGTGAAGGATGTTCCGGCGGTGTCCTACTCTCCCACACCCTGTCGAGTGCAGTACCATCGGCGCTGGCAGGCTTAGCTTCCGGGTTCGGAATGGGACCGGGCGTTTCCCTACCGCTATGGCCGCCGTAACTCTATGAAACTATCCACACCCCCTCACACCTGCCACCCTTCCATCGTCTACCGAGCCCGCAAGCTCGAAGAACAGATGAATGAATGGATGGTGGTGCGAGGGTATCTGTGTGTTGTTTCAGATACCGCACAGTGGACGCGTAGCAACCTTTGTTGGTAAGTCCTCGGCCGATTAGTACCGGTCACCTCCACACGTTACCGTGCTTCCAGTTCCGGCCTATCAACCCCATGGTCTGTAGGGGGCCTTAACCACTCGAAGGTGGTGAGAAACCTCATCTTGGAACAGGCTTCCCGCTTAGATGCTTTCAGCGGTTATCCCTTCCGAACGTAGCCAACCAGCAGTGCCCTTGGCAGGACAACTGGCACACCAGAGGTTCGTCCGTCCCGGTCCTCTCGTACTAGGGACAGCCTTCCTCAAGTTTCTGACGCGCGCGGCGGATAGAGACCGAACTGTCTCACGACGTTCTAAACCCAGCTCGCGTGCCGCTTTAATGGGCGAACAGCCCAACCCTTGGGACCTACTCCAGCCCCAGGATGCGACGAGCCGACATCGAGGTGCCAAACCATCCCGTCGATATGGACTCTTGGGGAAGATCAGCCTGTTATCCCCGGGGTACCTTTTATCCGTTGAGCGACACCGCTTCCACATGCCGGTGCCGGATCACTAGTCCCGACTTTCGTCCCTGCTCGACCTGTCAGTCTCACAGTCAAGCTCCCTTGTGCACTTGCACTCGACACCTGATTGCCAACCAGGCTGAGGGAACCTTTGGGCGCCTCCGTTACATTTTAGGAGGCAACCGCCCCAGTTAAACTACCCACCAGGCACTGTCCCTGAACCCGATCAGGGTCCGAGGTTAGAAGTCCAATACGACCAGAGTGGTATTTCAACGACGACTCCACGAACACTGGCGTGCCCGCTTCACAGTCTCCCACCTATCCTACACAAACCGTACCGAACACCAATACCAAGCTATAGTGAAGGTCCCGGGGTCTTTTCGTCCTGCCGCGCGTAACGAGCATCTTTACTCGTAATGCAATTTCGCCGAGTCTGTGGTTGAGACAGCAGAGAAGTCGTTACGCCATTCGTGCAGGTCGGAACTTACCCGACAAGGAATTTCGCTACCTTAGGATGGTTATAGTTACCACCGCCGTTTACCGGGGCTTAAATTCTCAGCTTCGCGCCCGAAAGCGCTAACCGGTCCTCTTAACCTTCCGGCACCGGGCAGGCGTCAGTCCGTATACATCGTCTTACGACTTCGCACGGACCTGTGTTTTTAGTAAACAGTCGCTTCTCTCTGGTCTCTGCGACCACACCCAGCTCGAGGAGTAAATCCCGTCACCAGACGCGGTCCCCCTTCTCCCGAAGTTACGGGGGCATTTTGCCGAGTTCCTTAACCACAGTTCTCTCGATCGCCTCGGTATTCTCTACCTGACCACCTGTGTCGGTTTGGGGTACGGGCCGTGTACCAACTCACTAGAGGCTTTTCTCGGCAGCATAGGATCACTGAATTCGCCTCAATCGGCTACGCATCACGTCTCAGGCACATGTCATGCGGATTTGCCTACACAACGCCCTACACGCTTACACCAGGTATTCCATCACCTGGCCCAGCTACCTTCCTGCGTCACCCCATCGCTTGACTACTACACCCAGGGTCTCGTGCATCCCCTTCCAGCTTCCCGAAGGAAGTCCATCCGGTTCAGGACGATTAGCACAGATGATTCACCATTTGGCGCGGATACACGGGTACGGGAATATCAACCCGTTGTCCATCGACTACGCCTGTCGGCCTCGCCTTAGGTCCCGACTCACCCTGGGCGGATTAACCTGGCCCAGGAACCCTTGGTCATTCGGCGGACGAGTTTCTCACTCGTCTTTCGCTACTCATGCCTGCATTCTCACTCGCACAGCCTCCACAACTAGTTCACACTGCTGCTTCCACGGCTGCACGACGCTCCCCTACCCATCCCAGCTCCTGGCTCGAAAGCAGAATAATGCTGGAATGCCGCGGCTTCGGCGGTGTACTTGAGCCCCGCTACATTGTCGGCGCAGGATCACTTGACCAGTGAGCTATTACGCACTCTTTCAAGGGTGGCTGCTTCTAAGCCAACCTCCTGGTTGTCTTCGCGACCCCACATCCTTTTCCACTTAGTACACGCTTAGGGGCCTTAGCCGGCGATCTGGGCTGTTTCCCTCTCGACTACGAAGCTTATCCCCCGCAGTCTCACTGCCACGCTCTCACACACCGGCATTCGGAGTTTGGCTGACTTCGGTAAGCTTGTGGGCCCCCTAGGCCATCCAGTAGCTCTACCTCCGGCGTGAAACACGTGACGCTGCACCTAAATGCATTTCGGGGAGAACCAGCTATCACGGAGTTTGATTGGCCTTTCACCCCTACCCACAGCTCATCCCCTCAGTTTTCAACCTAAGTGGGTTCGGGCCTCCACGACGTCTTACCGTCGCTTCACCCTGGCCATGGGTAGATCACTCCGCTTCGGGTCCATGACATGCGACTCAAACGCCCTATTCGGACTCGCTTTCGCTACGGCTACCCCACACGGGTTAACCTCGCCACACACCGATGACTCGCAGGCTCATTCTTCAAAAGGCACGCCATCACCCCACCCCGAAAGGAAGGCTCTGACGGATTGTAAGCGTCCGGTTTCAGGTACTATTTCACTCCCCTCCCGGGGTACTTTTCACCTTTCCCTCACGGTACTAGTCCGCTATCGGTCACCAGGGAGTATTCAGGCTTACCGGGTGGTCCCGGCAGATTCACAGCAGATTTCACGGGCCCGCTGCTACTCGGGAACCCACTACAACAGAGCACGCATTTTCGTCTACGGGACTCTCACCCTCTACGACAGGCCGTTCCAGACCACTTCGACTAACACGCACTTTTCTGACTGTCGCCTACCACGGCAGTGATAGGAAAGTAGGCCCCACTACCCCACACATGCAACACCTGCCGGCTATCACACACGCATGGTTTAGCCTCATCCGCTTTCGCTCGCCACTACTCACGGAATCACAATTGTTTTCTCTTCCTGTGGGTACTGAGATGTTTCACTTCCCCACGTTCCCTCCCAACCGCCTATATATTCAGCGGAGGGTGACACGACATCACTCGTGCCGGGTTTCCCCATTCGGAAATCCTCGGATCTCAGCTCGGTTGACAGCTCCCCGAGGCTTATCGCAGCCTCCTACGTCCTTCATCGGCTCCTGGTGCCAAGGCATCCACCGAACGCTCTTAAACACTTACAAACAAAGATGCTCGCGTCCACTGTGCAGTTCTCAAACAACACACAAGACTGAAACTGATGCGACACCAGCACTCCCACAGAAGCCGGTATGACCGCGCCCCAATCTTGTCGTCATATTGCCTGGAAAGAACGTCTGTTCTTTCAGGACCCAACAGTGTGTCGATATATCCCCACCGACAACCACACAAAGCGGTCGTCGATCACGGAGAAGTTGTCAGCGTTCCACCCATGAGCTTCCACCGGACTACATTCGAGTCCGACATGGTCTCTGCCACAACCACATTCACCTGTGTGAAGCGTCGCGGAGAAGTGCTCCTTAGAAAGGAGGTGATCCAGCCGCACCTTCCGGTACGGCTACCTTGTTACGACTTCGTCCCAATCGCCGATCCCACCTTCGACGGCTCCCTCCCACAAGGGGTTAGGCCACCGGCTTCGGGTGTTACCGACTTTCATGACGTGACGGGCGGTGTGTACAAGGCCCGGGAACGTATTCACCGCAGCGTTGCTGATCTGCGATTACTAGCGACTCCAACTTCACGGGGTCGAGTTGCAGACCCCGATCCGAACTGAGACCGGCTTTAAGGGATTCGCTCCACCTCACGGTATCGCAGCCCTCTGTACCGGCCATTGTAGCATGTGTGAAGCCCTGGACATAAGGGGCATGATGACTTGACGTCGTCCCCACCTTCCTCCGAGTTGACCCCGGCAGTCTCCTGCGAGTCCCCGCCATTACGCGCTGGCAACACAGGACAAGGGTTGCGCTCGTTGCGGGACTTAACCCAACATCTCACGACACGAGCTGACGACAGCCATGCACCACCTGTACACCGACCACAAGGGGGCCTACATCTCTGCAGGTTTCCGGTGTATGTCAAACCCAGGTAAGGTTCTTCGCGTTGCATCGAATTAATCCACATGCTCCGCCGCTTGTGCGGGCCCCCGTCAATTCCTTTGAGTTTTAGCCTTGCGGCCGTACTCCCCAGGCGGGGTACTTAATGCGTTAGCTACGGCACGGATCCCGTGGAAGGAAACCCACACCTAGTACCCACCGTTTACGGCGTGGACTACCAGGGTATCTAATCCTGTTCGCTACCCACGCTTTCGCTTCTCAGCGTCAGTTACTGCCCAGAGACCCGCCTTCGCCACCGGTGTTCCTCCTGATATCTGCGCATTTCACCGCTACACCAGGAATTCCAGTCTCCCCTGCAGTACTCAAGTCTGCCCGTATCGCCTGCAAGCTCACAGTTGAGCTGTGAGTTTTCACAGACGACGCGACAAACCGCCTACAAGCTCTTTACGCCCAGTAATTCCGGACAACGCTCGCACCCTACGTATTACCGCGGCTGCTGGCACGTAGTTGGCCGGTGCTTCTTCTACAGGTACCGTCACTCACGCTTCGTCCCTGTCGAAAGAGGTTTACAACCCGAAGGCCGTCATCCCTCACGCGGCGTCGCTGCATCAGGCTTTCGCCCATTGTGCAATATTCCCCACTGCTGCCTCCCGTAGGAGTCTGGGCCGTGTCTCAGTCCCAGTGTGGCCGGTCGCCCTCTCAGGCCGGCTACCCGTCGTCGCCTTGGTAGGCCATTACCCCACCAACAAGCTGATAGGCCGCGGGCCCATCTCGCACCGATAAATCTTTCCACCCACCGCCATGCGACAGCAGGTCATATCCGGTATTAGACCCAGTTTCCCAGGCTTATCCCGAAGTGCGAGGCAGATCACCCACGTGTTACTCACCCGTTCGCCGCTCGTGTACCCCGAAGGGCCTTACCGCTCGACTTGCATGTGTTAAGCACGCCGCCAGCGTTCGTCCTGAGCCAGGATCAAACTCTCCGTTGAAGACTCACAACCACACCCCCAAAAGGGTGCAATCAGATCAAAAACTAGAGTCCGAAAACCCAGCAAAACAATCGCCAGCAAAAAGCTGACAAAAAATGTCCGACCCTCCACACGGGGGGTGAAAGACCGGAACCAAATAAAACATTTGGCACTGACATTCATCGACACACTATTGAGTTCTCAAAGAACA
>NZ_JBHVDM010000171.1:0-5347 GCF_042802775.1 Nocardia sp. NPDC057455
CGGCGGCAGCGGCGGGGGTCATCTCTGGTGGAGCGCCGCCAGCGCGGCGTCCAGCGTCGAATGCAGCGCGAACACCTGATCCAGGCTGGTCATCTTCAGCTGCCTGCTGGTCGCCGGGCCCTCGGCCACGACGGCGATCGCGGTGGTCGAGCCCGCGCGCTGGTGAGCGGCCACGAGTGTCGCCATGCCCGCCGAGGCGAGGAAGCTGACCGAGGTGAGGTCGATGATCAGGGCCGCGGGCTTGCCGCTGAGAATGGCATCGATCGCGTTCTCCAGCGCGGGGGCTGTCGCCAGATCGACCTCGCCGGCCACCGTCAGCACCGTCGCGCCGTCGTGCGCCGCAACTGTGGTGGTCATCGTGTCCGCGAGGGGATACGCGTCTCCGGAAGTGTTGGTCACAACATCACAACACACAAATCGCGGCGGATTCGCAACATTTGAGTGTTCATAGAGGCAACCATACCCCGTTGGCCGACCGGCTCGCCCGAGTAGGAGTCGGCCTCGCGGCGGCCATGTCCCGCAGCCGGGCGAGTCGAATGCGCGTGGTCGGCGAAGGCGGTCACGCCGCGCGGTATCGGTCGTTCGGCCGACACAACGCGCTCACCGGCGGATCTACCATTTCAGGGTGCGAAAAGCGTCGGCTCAGGTCCGACGTCGCGTGCTCGGAGAAGATGATCAATTGGCCGAAGAAGCCCCCGCACGGACACCGGATGTGACGCCCTACGACGTCATCCCGAAACAAAGACCATCGGATGGCCTGGACCCGGACAAAGACCTCGGGCTGCTCATGCAGGAACTGTCGGCCGCGACAGCCAAGCTGACCGGCAGCTTGACGACAGCCTTCACGTCGGCCACCGTCGGCGCCGCGCTGATCGCGGCCGGAATGTTCAATATCCCGCGTCCGTGCAAGCCGAACGACCCCGTCGACAAATGCGTCCCGGCCGGCTGGAACGCTGTCTACGCGGCGATGCCGATTCTGGCGATTCTGGTCGCCATCATCGTGCTCGAGGCGGCGAGCCGATACCTGTCGCTCGGGGTCTACACCACAGACATCGAGCGTCACGTGAACCGCATGCGGCCGGTGACCATCACCGCCGTCGACGGTGCCGGGACATGGACGAAGCGACCGGTTCCGTCCTCGGAGCAGATGCTGGGCGCCTTCGTGTCCGAGCAGCGGCGCCGATTCAGCATCCGGCCGCTCAATGCCATGTTGTGGATCAGCTGCTTCGTCATTCTCATCGCCGGGATCGCGATCCCCCTCCGGTTCATAGAATCGATACCGACACTCGTCGTGGCCGCCCTCGGCTACAGCTGGGCACTGTTCATGGTGGGGCGCTACGCAGTCTCCCTGGCCGCCAATCCCCGTGAATACACCCACGAACTGTGGGAGAACGGTGTCGAGGCCGCGAAAACTTCTGCTCGTAGGCACGCCGAAGCCGACGAACACCATCGCTTCCTCAGATTTCTCGTCTACCCGCGGTTGTTGAGCGACCACGCGGTGAAGCCCATCATCACGGCATTCGGGCTACCGGCCGCCTACTTCGCCAGTAGCGACGGGCATGTGACCCTGGCACAGGGCGTGATGATGTGGGCGTTCATCGAGCTCGTCGCCTATCCGATTCGCTATCAGATCAACGACATTCGTGACCGTGCGTTCGACCGGAGCCATCCCGCCCGAGATACTCGCGGCCGCAGCAGATTCGAGCTGACACCGGCGCGAGAAAGAACGGTCGCGCGGACCATGATCTTTCGCGTCGTCATCTTCACCGCTTTCGCACTCCCCCTACGCTTCTCGCTGCTGTGGTGGGCGGCGATCGGTGCGTTCTCGCTGTATTTCGTCATCGCCTTCTACCTCTACGAGCACTGGAAGCAGCACTTCCGCGAGAATCCACTGAACAGCGCCGCGCAGAGTCTCGGCTGGCGCGCAGCGACCCTCGTCGCGGTCTGCTCGACCGGGTACGGCGCCCGCATCGGCTTCGTCTTCTTCGCGGCGGCGCAAGAACGCCTCGATGCCGGAAGTCTCGCATGGCTGTCGGCCCTGGTCGTCGCGATCGTGCTCAGCGAGTACCTCCTTCTGCTCAACCAGTGGAGCATCGAGGGCACCGTCTTCGTTCGGCCACCGCTGCCATCGCACGTCGCGAGTTCGGAGCTGCGCAAGCGGCACCACATGATGTATTCGCTACGACGGATGGACGTGCTTGCTCGTCCACGACATCGACGCGCCGACGTTGAAGATGTCACCGACTCCGAGCCGCCCGGGCACGGCGTGGAGTTCCGCGACGCCCCGCTCGGCACTTCTGCGCACCGTCTGATCCCCCGGTTCGAGCAGATCGCACGAGGATCCATTCTCGGCTCGGTGATCAGCCTCAGCCACTGCGGGTTCTTCCTCGCGGTAGCGCTCACCGGCACCAGCGTGGTTCTGATCGGCCAGGCCGGGGACATCGGCTCGCGACTGCCGATCTTCGGCATCATGGTGGCCGCGCTCCTCGCCGTCGACGCTGTCGTGCTCACGCTGCGGACGGTACGTCTGCGTACCCCGAAGCGTAAGGGACACACGCGCTATCGCGGCCAACCCCTGTTGTCGGTCGTCCAGTTCATCGGCGGCTCTGCTGTGCTGTTCGGGTTCGCGGTCTTCGTGTGCCGCACCCACCAGTTGTCGCTGCGTCATGCCGGAACCGCCGGGATAGCTGTCGCGCTCCTGTTCATGGTGGTCACCAGCTCCTCGGGCAGCTACTTCGATCAACAGCAGGCCACCCTTCGGATCGAAGGTCTTGTGCGGGACATGCGTGCCGCACCGGGGCGAATGCGCCGGAGGATCTTCGACACGACGGATGCGGCGGCAGCCGCAGGCACCGCTGCCTGAACGATCAGCGGGCAGGGCCGCCCGCTTGCCCACCGAGACCAGTTCGTCGACGAGTCCCTTGCCATCCGCAGGGTCGATCTCGTTGCGAGTCCGGCGAGGGCGGCGGCTCGCTCGAGTCCGCGAGGCTGATCACATCACCGAGGAATCGTGAGGTGGCCCGCGAGAATCGAGGCTTCGGCGGCGAGGCCGGGGGGATTGGTGGCGATGAACATCGAGTCCGCGGCCAGGTTGCCGAGGGCGTGCCAGGTGGGATCGGGATGGTCGCCGACGAGGAGGCGGCGGGTGCCGGGCTCGGTGCGCA
Source organism: Nocardia sp. NPDC057455 (assembly GCF_042802775.1). Taxonomy (NCBI): domain Bacteria; kingdom Bacillati; phylum Actinomycetota; class Actinomycetes; order Mycobacteriales; family Nocardiaceae; genus Nocardia; species Nocardia sp. NPDC057455. Next base: position 3,165 of record NZ_JBHVDM010000171.1, read on the forward strand.
GACCGCCGGTCGGCGCGAGTTCCGCCGCGCCGGTGGCGATCAGCGCACCGAGTAGCGGTTCGGCCTCCTGCGGTGTGGTGTAAGCGGGTGGGTTGACGGCGTTGAAGACCATGTCGGCGGGCCACGCGGTGCCGTCGAACACCGTGAAACCACCGCCTGGCCGGGCCGTCAGCTTCGTGACACCCGGCCGCAGCCGTAACTGCCCCGAATCCAGCAGGCGCAAGATGATGCGCGCGTTGTGTGGCACCATCGGGGAGCTGAGGCTGCTGATGGTCCGGAAATATCTCTCGCGCAGCATCGTCCGGTCCTGCTCGGCGAGCACGGGCCAGAGGATCGGACCCAGGGTCCGGATCGCCATGGTCAGCAGGCGGCGGCCATGGTGGGGAGAATCGACCGCGTCCAATTGGCGGCGCAAGCGGGTGGGCGGATCCTCGGTCTCGGTTTCCAGGATCTCGGTGGCGAAGGATTCGAAATCCTGCCCCGAATCCGCCAATTCGGCGCGCATGAGTTCGACCAGCCGGGTGACGGGTAGCGGGCCCTGCTCGGCCAGTTCCAGCGCCCGGGGTGGCGTGAGGTACCTCGGCGCCAGTGGCAACGGCCGCTGCTGGACGTAGGGCAGCACGCCGCTGCGGGAAAGGAAGGTGATCGGCCCGGTATGGCCGTTGGCCGTCAGTGCCGCGGCGATATCGACCGCGGTCAACCCGCTGCCGATGACCGCGACGTGCGCGCCGGACGCGATATCGGTCGTCGTGGTCGCCAGGGGGTAGGGCTCGTTCACATATCCGGGTGTGCCGGCCAGCCCGTAATGGTCACGCGGACGGCCACTTCCGACGCACAGCACGGCGCGGTCCACCCGATGGCTGCCGCCGTCATCTGTGTGCAGCACAGCGCTGCTCTCGCGGGTGAAACCGGTAACCCGGGCGTTCACCACGCTCACACGCCGGCCGCGGGCGCGCAACCGCGAGATCGCGGCATGCGCGGTCTGCTCCAGGTATGCGCCGTAGACACCACGCGGGACGAGGGGAACGCCGAGATCTTCATCGATGTACTGCTCCACGTCGTCACCGCGCCGCATCCGCTCGACGGCGCGGGCGGAGGACGCCTCGACCGGGCCGTCACCGATGTCTCGCCCGGTGTCTTCGTCCCGGCCGAACCGCGAGGCGGCGGTGCGCCCCGTCCGTTCCGGGCGTCCGCCGGACGGCTCCGCCCCGGCGACGGGCGCGCCGGGACCCTCGTCGAGGTGCCCTGCCCCGTTGCCGCGGTCGCGCAGCCAGCGCTCGTAGTGGGCGCGGTCGTCGGCGCGCGCCGACATCAGGGCGGGTGGGGCGTTCACTCGTACTGCCTCCAGGTCCGGCTGGTACGGGCGGCCGCGCCATACGGCGGGGGAGCCGTCGAACACGGTGATGCTGCCGGGCGCGCGATCGGCGGCGGCGAGCGCGTCGAGCAACGCGACCGCCGCGGCGCCTGCACCGATGATGCCGATATGCATGGTTGTGCCTTCTTTCGTCGAGGTGCGCAGTGAGCGCGGCTGCGGCGCCGTGGCCTTTGCGGACCGCCTTTGCCGTGCGTTGACCAGACTCGGCGGCTGCGGCTGGTCCCGGCATCCCGCGATCGAGGGAATTTCGCCTCTGGGCCGCGGCTTATCCCTCATATGCGGGATGGCGGGTGAATGGGCGGAACACCAGGATGACGAAGATGACCACGCCCACTCGGCGCGCCGTCGACGCGCTGTGCACCGGCATCGCGCAAGCGCCCGACGCGCACACGCTGTTCGCCGAGACTTCCGACCGGTTGCGTCGCATCGCGCCGTTCGATGCCGCTGTATGGGTGGCCACCGATCCGATCAACGGGCTGACCACCGCGCCGGTACGGGTGGAGAACCTGCACGAGGGTGGCTGCGGAACCTATTGGGAATCAGAGCTCTTCGCCGAGCATGTGAACCTTTTCCGTGATCTGGCGCTGGCCTCGGTGCCGGTGGCGGGGTTGCGGGAGGTGACCGGCGACCGGCCCGCCCTCAGCCCGCTGTACCGAAGCTTCATGTGCCCGCGCGGTTTCGAGGACGAATTGCGTGCCGTGCTGCGAGTGGACGGGCAGCCGTGGGGGCAACTGAGCCTGTTTCGAGAGCGCGGCCGCAAGCCGTTCCGGGCCGCCGATATCGAGGTGGTCAACGCGCTGTCGACACC
>NZ_JBHVDM010000172.1:0-5088 GCF_042802775.1 Nocardia sp. NPDC057455
CTTCTTACGTCCCTGCGGAGTCCGATCCGCCCGGATCTCGAAATCCACAACACCCCTTGAGCTGAGGTGTTGCAACGACTCCTAGAACCCGCGCACGGTTCGCGGCCCCTTTCGCGCCGCGGTCCTACAGCCGCGCCTTCACTGCGGCCGAAATGCGCGAGCCGTCGGCCTTGCCCGCGGCGAGCCCGGTGGCGATCTTCATGACCTGCCCCATCTGGCGCATGCCGGGACGCTCGCCGATCTCCTCGGCGACCTGCGCGATGGCGGTGTCGGCGATATCGGCGACTTCGGCGTCGGTCAGCTGAGTCGGCAGATACTCATCGATGATGCGCGCCTCGGCGTGTTCGTTCGCCGCCAATTCGCCGCGCCCGGCCTGCGTGTAGACCTCGGCGGATTCGTTGCGCTTCTTCGACTCCTTCTGCAGCACGGAGACGACCTCGGCGTCGGTGAGCTCACGCGCCGCCGAGCCGGCGACCTCGGCGGTCTGGATCGCCGACAGCAGCATCCGCAACGTGGAAAGGCGCAGCGTGTCCTTGGCTTTCATCGCGGCGGTGAGATCCGCTCGCAGCTGCGATTTGAGTTCCGACATGCCGCTCACGGTAGCGGCTCCGGCGCGACGGTCCCACTACATTTGCCGCGCGGCCCGATTTCCCGCCGAGAAAAGGGGCGCTTGTGCGGAAACACACTCGGCGCTCCTGCACGAGGTCACCTATGCTGGGCAAATGCCCGTGATCTCGACCTCTGCTGTACGCACGACCGCGCTGGGAGCCGCCGGGGCCGCGGTGGCCGGAATCGGCTACGCCTCGCTGGTCGAACGCAACGCCTTCGTCCTACGGGAGGCGACCATGCCGGTATTGGCGCCGGGGTCGTCGTCGCTGCGGGTGCTCCACCTCAGTGACCTGCACATGACGCCGGGACAGAAGCTCAAGCAGCAGTGGCTGCGGGAACTGGACCGGCTGGAGCCGGACCTGGTGATCAACACCGGCGACAACCTCTCGCACCAGAAGTCGGTGCCCTCGGTGGTCCAGGCCCTCGGCGGATTGCTCTCCCGCCCGGGGCTTTTCGTTTTCGGCAGCAACGACTATTTCGCGCCGGTGGCGAAGAACCCGCTGAAGTACTTCAAGAAGGACCACCGCCGCACCTACGGCGCCCCGCTGCCGTGGAAAGACCTGCGCGCGGCCTTCACCGAGCGCGGCTGGCTCGATCTGACGCACGTGCGCCGCGACCTCGAGGTGGCCGGTATCCGCATCGCCACCGCGGGCGTCGACGATCCGCACCTGCGGCGCGACCGGTACGACACCGTCGCAGGCGCCCCGAACCCGCTGGCCGACCTGCGGCTCGGCCTCACCCATTCCCCCGAGCCGCGAGTGCTGGACCGCTTCGCCGAAGACGGTTACGACTTGGTCCTGGCCGGGCACACCCATGGCGGCCAGTTGTGCCTGCCCGGCTACGGCGCTCTGGTCACCAACTGTGGGATCGACCGGTCCCGGGTGAAGGGAGCCTCGAAGTGGGGCGAGCACACCCAGCTGCACGTCTCCGCGGGTGTCGGCACCTCCCCGTGGGCGCCGTACCGATTCTGCTGCCGTCCGGAGGCGACCTTGTTGACGCTGGTGGCAGCGCCGCCGAAGCGACCGTCAGCCGACACGGGCCACGGAGTGTCGGCATCGGAGGCCGTCGCCCGCTAAAGTCCCCCGCCGAGACGTGTGGCAGGTAGGGGACAACGGTGAGTGGATTCGACGATCGGCGCGACGACCCGACGATTTGGGGGCGGCCCGCCGGGCCGCCGGGCCCCCGGCAACAACCCCTCCCCGCACCGCATTCCGTGTTTCCACCGGCGGGAGACGACTCCGGCGCCCGGCCACCGGACGCAGGAGCGCCTCCCAGCCGGCCCGGGCAATCCGGTGTCTCGCCGCAGTGGGACCCCTGGCAGCCGGGCGGCTACGACGAACCGGCGCGCCCCCCGGCCACGCCCTGGCAACGCGGCGCGCCGCAGCAGCCGATTTCGAACGAGCCCGACCCGATGTCACCGTGGCAACCGGGAGCCGCGACAGATGGTGGCGGCGGGCCGCTGTATTCCGGGCAGCCCGACCCCGCTACACAGTGGCTGCCGAACCAGGAGCCTGCACCGACACTCCAGTGGCAACCCGGTGAGCAAAGCGAGCCCGTGACATCTCGGTCGTCGGACAGCGATTCGGGCTCGAACACGCCCGCCCAGGCCGAGCCGACCTTGCTCGCCGAGTGGGTCCGCCGCCGCTCCGGGCCGCCGAGCCGCAACGATCCCACCATGTCGGCCCACTCTCCGGGGCAGGCCCCTTCCGACCAGTGGCCGCCGCAGACCCAGCCGGATCCCGGCGCCCACGGGCGCAACGATCCGACGATGCTGGGGCAACCTCTCGGCGCGCTCGACCAGCCCGCGCCCTTCGGCAGCCGGACGCCGAGTCCGCCGCCCGGCTTCGGCGACTCGGCCCCGACCCTGCTCGGCTATCCGAGCGCCGATCAATTCGGCCGACCCGTTCCGACCTCGCAGTGGCAACCCGCGGGCGGGCCGGGGCAGTACGGCGCGCCCGATGGCCGGTATCAGCCCGGCTACGGTCCGCAGGGCGGATTCGGGGGACCGCCACCGAACGGTCCGAACGGGAGCGGCCGAGGCAAGCTCGTGTTGTCGGCCGGTCTGGCGGTGCTGCTGGTGGCCGGTCTCGTGGCCGGGGCGGTAGCCCTGAGCACGATGAAGACGGACGATTCCGCCCGCGACACCGCTCCGTCGATGGTGAACGCGCTCACCACGACGACGGCGGACGCGCCCACCCGCACCACGACCAAAACGGCTCCGACCACGACCGCGCGGGGCTCCGGCGACAAAACGCCGGTCATCCCCGGCTACCAGGTGGTCAGAGCAACCGACAGCGGCGCCGCCTACGACGTGCCCGCCGACTGGACCATCGCGCCGCAAGGCACCATCGGCGGCTTCGGCGAGCCTCCGAACGCCGTCGCGGGGAAAGGCCTGGCCAGCGAGGGCAAGGGCTACTGCCCCGGCTCGACCCGTACCGTCGCTTTCCTCACCGGCTCGGACACCACCGACCCGGGCAAGGCGGCAACCGAACTCGGCACCAGGACCGCCACGCTCGCCTATAAGGCGACGCCCGGCGGCGCACCCGGTCTGCCCATGCCGCTGGCATCACTGGACGGCTCTCAGCACGGCATGTTCGTGGAGACCAAGGGCACCGTCGCCGACGCCAAGCCCGGCTGCGCGAAGGCGTACTCCGTCTATACCGCCGCGTTCCCCAACGACAACGGGAACTTCGTCATGGTGATCGCCGCCGACACGGGCGTCCCGCACGCCCTCGACGCCGATACCGCCAAGCGCATCTTCACCAGCATCCGCCCCCTCGCAGGCTGACTGACCTGCCGGTTTAACGTCTCGCGCCCCCCTGTTGTAAGCTTTTCCAGGTCCACATCACGGGGTGTGGCGCAGCTTGGTAGCGCGCTTCGTTCGGGACGAAGAGGTCGCAGGTTCAAATCCTGTCACCCCGACTCGTGGTTGAGACGACGGGAAGGCCCCTGACCATTACGCATGGTCAGGGGCCTTCTCCGTTGCCGGAGACAGCCGGAGTGCTGCCGATGCCGTAGGCGGCGAACGCCGGTGTTCCGCGGCCGGCGGAACGATCGCGTTCCGCCCGCCTAGTTCCTCCAGACGAGCCTGGGCGATATCGAAAACGGCAACAGCGCGGCCCACGAGCGGGCGTGGAAGCTGCTGAAGGACGGTCGGTTCAAGAAGCAGGAAAGGGGACACAGGGTGGCCAAAAGCCCGTATATCGCCATCACATTGTTCAAGTTCACCTCTGGCGCCGAGAACTACGTACCGCTGTACCGGGAGGATGTAACCCTCATCTACGCGGAATCCGAAGAGGAAGCGCGTGAGCTCACAGAAGCGAATTTCCGGAGTGACGCGGGGACCTATGAGAACGAAGCGGGCGACACCATCACCATCACACCCACAGCAGTGATAGACGTCGTGGCAGCGCTGACTGACGACCTGTCCGAGGGCGGTGACCTGTATTCACGCCACTTCCGTGATTTCGAGGCGTATTCGAAGATGGAGACGCTGCTCGACGAGTAGGCCATCAGCGTGCTCCGGTCGTGCGCGGCGGCGGTGGCGCGAAGAGTTGGACTGGCAGCAGAAGCCCCCGCCGGCCGGACATGCACAGCGGGGGCTCCGCGCATGGCGGTGCCCCGCCGCTTGCGACGAATCCGACACGTGGGTCACTTGCGCCTTTACGGGTAAACGGATCCCATGCGGGAATATCATCGCTGCAGCCCTACTCCCGCAATCGACGAAAGGTCGGCAGATGAGCAAGCCCGTCGATGGCGTGCCCGCGGACAAACCGCTGTCCGGGAAGACCGCCCTGGTCACGGCGGCCTACACCGGAATCGGCAGGTCGGTCGCGAAAACGCTTGCCGCGCAAGGTGCACAGGTCGTCGTGCAGCATCCGCATTTTCCGGAGCCCGCCGCGGAGGTGGTGAAGGAGATCACCGAGGCAGGCGGCTCGGCGCTGGCACTGGCGGCGGACATCGCCGATCGCGGTGAGTACGAGGAACTGGTACAGGCGCTGCTCGACGAAGGCGGCGGCTGGCACCTGCTGGTCAACACCGCGGCGGTACCGGAGTCCGAGCCGTTTCCGAAACTCAGCTCGGAGGCGTTCGACAGCGCTTTCGCGGCGACGGTGAAGGGCGTGTTCCACGGCCTGCAGCTGGCCTTGCAGCACTTGGCCGACGAAGGCCGGATCATCACCGTCTGCGATCCGTCCGACCCGGGCAGCGCGGTGCACGACGCGACGCGCGGCGCGGTCGAGCAACTCGGCCAGGCGGTGGCCCCTGACTTCGTGCCTCGGCGGATCACCGTCAACACGGTCAGCTACGGCATCGGCACGACCGATAACGCTGAACTCGAAACCGCCCTCGCCGCACTGAATCCGGTCGAGCCGGGCGCGGTGGTCGCCTATCTGGCCGGTGACGCGGCCAGCACGGTGAACGCACAGGTGATCCGGCTCGACGGCACCGGCGGCCGGTAGCCCGGCGGCGCGCCCACCG
>NZ_JBHVDM010000173.1:0-3520 GCF_042802775.1 Nocardia sp. NPDC057455
CGCGCGGCCCAGATGTTGAAGGCGTTGCGTGCGAGCGTGGTCGGTGCGAGCGCGGTGTTACTGCCTTGGATGCCCTCGCCGATCGAATCGCCGATGACGAGGGTGATGCGCCGGCGGGTGGTGTATTGGCAGTCGAGACGCCAGTCGAACGGCAGGTATGTTTGCGTCGCCCCGGATCCGGCGACGGTCGGGTCGACACCGCTGGTCGCGTTGGTCCAATGCCACGAGCGGCCGGCGCCGAGCTGCACCGCGGTACTCGGACTGATTGTCCAACCGAACCCGATCAGATACTCGGTCATGCCCGTGAACAGCGCGGATGTGATCGCCGGCGAGGTGTACCACGTCCCGTCGCCCGGGATCGTTTGCGAGGTCGCGACGACGGTTGTTGCGGCGTTGCCGACGAAACTTCCGGTCTCGGCGGCCGGGGCGGTGTTCGACCGCGAGTGCGTACCGGCTATGACCTTGGTCAGCGTCGCCGCCGTTTTCGCTGTCTGCGCGTAGTCGCGGTGACGGATGTTCCACCACCATTGTTCGACGTCCTCGAACGGCTTGAACACGAACCGGTCGGATCCGGCGGTCGCCGAGGCCAGCGACCCGGCCACCGTGCCGCCGAGGCCACCGTTCGAGAACGGAAGCACCACGGTACGCAGCGGCGACAAACCCGCTTTGTCGTCGAGAACCGCTGTCAGCGATGTTATTTCGCTGATTGCGTGACTGTGTGCGGCCGGGGTGAACGAGGTTGGTTTGCTGGTGATGTCGCTCCACGCCTCGTGTCCGGAGTAGAACGGCGACCAGGCGCCCCACGTCCCGCCGGACCGGTAGCGCACCGCGTAGGTTCCGGCGTAGGCATAGAACATCTGTGCGCGCACCGTGTCGTCGCTGTTGCGCATGGTCAGCGCGACGCCGTCGCCGAGGCCGGGATGGTTCGACGCGCTCGCCGTGGCGACCGCGGACCAACCCATCGGTGCCGCGTCGAGGTTGCCCGTGTACGGCTCGCCGCGCCACATTTTCTTGACTTGCGCGCCGACAGCCTCGGTGAGCGCGGTCAGTTGAGAGACAAGGCTCATGGTTCAGGCAATCGCCGCGTTGAATGCCGCGACGAAATCGGTTGTTATGTCGCCGATTTCGGCTTTGCTGTAGACGTCGATGTTTGTGCGCGCGGTCGCGCGCTGCGTGGCGTCGAGCGTCTGCGCGGCGTCGACGCGAACCCGGTTGCCGAGCGCGGCGAGTATCTCGGTGATCGCGTCCGGGTTGTTGCCCAGCGCCGCGGCGATCTCGGTCAGTGTGTCCAGCGTGCCCGGCGCGCCGGCGACGAGCGCGTCGAGTTCTGCCGTGATGGCGGCCGCGGTGTCGGCGGTCGAGGGGACGTCGAGGGACAGGCGGGCGGCGGCGGCGTTGGCGGCGGTGAGCACGGCGCGCCCGAGGGTGGTCGAGTCGGTGATGTCGGCGGCCGCGGGTGTCCAGTTGCCTGCCTTCGCGGTCGTGCCGGTCGTCCCGAGGGTGAGGTTCGAGGTACCGGCGCCGATCGCGCCGCGCGCCGTGGTGGGGTCGGTGGCGCGCAATACCGCCTTGCCGGTCGTGGTGGCGTCGGTGATGTCGTCGGCGTCGATCGGTCCGGCGCCGCTGCTCGCGGCGACCTCGTTCAGCGCGCCGACGAGCGACCCTTTTTCGGTCGTCGACAGCGAGGCGAGGTTGCCGATAGCGGCCCGGATCGACTTGACCTCGGTTCCGGTCCGGGTGATCAGGTCGAGAATCTGTTGTGTGAGGGACACGGGTCGGGGCTCCTTACGTGATCTGGTTCTCGAACCACAGGACGAGGTTCACGGGCGGTTCGATGGCGGCGAGTACCTGTTCGACGGCGTCGTCGGTGATCTGTGCGAGTTCGCCGGAGGTAAGCGGCGACGGCGGGCCCGGTGTCGGTACGACGAGGACGGTTGCGCCGGCCGGGTCGGCGACGACGTCGACGGGGTCGGCGGCCGCGGCGATGTCGGCCGCCTGCGGTACCGACACCTCGATCACGACCTCGCTCACAGCGCCGCCCGCCCGTCCGCGCGCTGCACTTCGCCGGCCACGATCGGCCGGTCGTAGAACCCGTCGACGAACCCGGGGTCGGGGTACCGGACCCGGTAGCCCCACAGAGTGAGGTCTTTCACGCTGTTGAGCTGCGCCGCCGGAATCCTGATGAGCATGTGATAGCCGTCGGGGTCGGCGGTCGCGGTGATCCGTTCGACACCGGGTTCGGCGAGGTCGGTGTAAATGGTGAACACACCGACGACGCCGGGCGGGTAGTCGAGATAGGCGGCTGCGTTCGCCGGGTCGCGGTTGCGGAAGTCGACGACGAGGTCGCCGTCGAGGGTGATCGGAAGTGTCTTGGTCGCCGGCGGGGCGACGAGCGGGTCGGGTGTGGTCAACGTGCTCACTCCTGTACAACGTCGTAGGCCATCCATGAATCGATGCGGCCGCTGGACTGGAACGGGTCGCGGGTCAGCGCGAGGCCTGCGAACCGGTGCCCGGCGCCGTGCAACACGACGTTGCCGGTGTCGGGCCACGACAGCACCGGTGTCGGGTCCTCGCCCTTATAGGCGCGGAAGGTGTTGTCGAGCGGGTTGTATTCCAGCGCGAACCCGTCGGTGTCGGTGTTGGCTATCGCGAGGCTCGCGCGGGTCGTGGTCGACGAGACCGACGTTCCGGTGACGATGCGGATGTCGCTGTCTTCCATCTCGAGCGCGGCATAGTTCGTCATCGTATTGTTGGAACAGAGCACGATTCGCGACTCGGCAGTATCGGCGAGGGTGCGCATCTGGCATTGGACGCGGGCGTAGTCGCTCGACAGCGGGTACACCCACAACCCGCCTTGTGTGCCGTCGGTCGAACCGCTGTAGGCGAAGGCGTTGTCGGTGATCGTCATTGCGCCCGTGGTCGACCGTAGCGCCCAGTTCGGGCCGACAGCGGCGCGGTTGGCGTCGTCGATCCACACCCGCGGGGTACTGGTTTGCCCGATGTCGGCGCCGGTGTCGATCCACGGCACAGAGTCGGCGTAGACGACGCTCGCGTCGGCGATCGACGACGGCGCCGATCCGGTACCGGAATTGCGGACCGTCCCGACCTTGGTCGGCCGGAACCCGGGCAGCGGGGTAATCGACGGGGTCGTGATGCCCATGACCGAATGGGTTCCGGTCCCGACGAGACGTAGTTCGACGTGTAGGCAGTCGCCGGCCTCACCGAGGTATCCGTCGATGCCGGTCGGGATCACGTATTGCTGATGGCTCATCGACCCGGTGAGCTGTCCGACGAGGTTCGCCGACTCGTGAACCTTGGTCAGATCGCCATTCGCCGACATCTTGTTGATGACGACTCGAAACTCGGTGATGTTCGTGACCCCGGATCCGAACCATGACACGGTCCGTTTCTCGACGCCGCCAGCAAGGCGGATGAACCCGCCGCGCGCCTGCGATTGGGTGATCGCCAGCGTCGGAACGCTGGCGTCGGTGGTCCCGGCCGCGGCGCCGGCGCCGCCGGT
>NZ_JBHVDM010000173.1:3617-4989 GCF_042802775.1 Nocardia sp. NPDC057455
CTGGGTGTGTGTGCCGTGCGAGTGCGCCGTCGCCGAACACGATTGGCTACCGCCGCCCGCCGTCGATAGCCCGGTTACGTCCAGCGTCGCACCGTGGGAGTGGATACCGCCGCCGAGCATGTAGAACGGGAACGTCGACTCGCCGGTCGGGTCGGGCCCGTCCCACAGCGGCCGCGTCGAGGCTACCGAGAAAATCGTCGTTTGCAGCGACACGACCGACCCGGCCGCCTGCGAGGCCGTCGTCTGCGCCGTCGAGGCGGTCGAATGGGTGTCGTTCATCGAATCGGCAATGTTCTGCACGATCTCGGCGAGGCTGTCACCCACGAGCGGCACATTGTCGAGTAGGTCGGCGATCAACCCGAGCGCGATAGCAATCAGGTCGTTCACGGAGTCGACGCCGAGCAGCCCGGCGACCCAGTCGCCGAGGTCGCCCAGGGTGCGCCCGATACCGGTGATGACTTCGATGATGTCGCCGATGATCGGCATTTCCTCGAGCGCCGGTAGCAGGAAGTCGAGAATATCCGGTTGCGGCCCGGGAACCCGCCGGGGTAGATGCTCCACTTATCGACTCCCCCTCAACAATTCGGGTACGGGTTTGCGCTACGTCGTGACTCGTTCGACTCTTGGCGCGCCTGGTCGGCGTCCTGGCGCGCGATGTTCGCCGCGTAGCGGGTTCGGAAGTCCGTCATCAGTCGGCGCGGTTGGTCGCGTCCTTCGGGGCCCTGCGGTATCTCGAGCAGCGCTTCGACGAGGTCGCCGACGGCGACGTCGTTTTCTCGGCGCGCGGCGTCGGCGGACCGGCGCGCACGGTTGTCGTCGGCGGCGATGTCGGCGCGTTCGATGATCGTGCGCCGAAACTCGCTGTTACATCCGCGCTGCGTGATTGTGAATTGGACAATGAGCCCGGTCGAGACGACGAAAAGTACGATCAGCAGAAGTCGAAAGCCTCTGCCTTGCAACCATTCCCGGAACGGGTTGCGCACGATCTCGGGCCGCAATCCGCCGGGTACCCGGCGGAAGCGCACAAACCGGCCCACGATCCAGCCAGCCAGGAAACTTGCCGTGGCGACCGCCAAGACTTCGGGCAGGCTTGTGCTATCCGTCGTCGGAATCATTGCCGTCATCCTTCGATTTGGGGTTTCGGGCACGCTGATAAAGCGAGACGAAAATGCCGACTACTGCCATCATCACAATGTTGAGTTCGGGGGGCGGCTTGTAGTCCGGCCGCCATATCGGCGCGAGGTATCCGACGAGCCAAACCATCGTGATTGCGACAGCCAGGAACGCGAACACTCGCGTTAACAGCCGCTCGTCTCTTGGCACCGACACTCACCCCGCCTCGCGTAGTCGAAAATGCTCATCTCCAGCGCTC
>NZ_JBHVDM010000174.1:0-4838 GCF_042802775.1 Nocardia sp. NPDC057455
CCTCGGGATAACGCCTTGGCACGAACAAGTCTCCTTCGACGACTTCGTGACCAAGAGTCAAGCAAACCAACTCCGGAAAACCGGGGGAACATCAACCTGCTGTTCAAGGCGACGCCGACGCGCTCGGCCCTGGACATCGCCGAGGCGATGGACGCGGTCGGCGGCGAACTCAACGCGTTCACCGCGAAGGAGCAGACCTGCTACTACGCGCACGTCCTGGACGAGGACCTGCCGCTGGCGGTCGACTTGGTCTCCGACGTGGTGCTCAACGGCCTGTGCCGGGCGTCGGACGTGGACGTGGAGCGGCAGGTGGTGCTCGAGGAGATCGCCATGCGCGACGACGATCCCGAGGACCTGGTCGGTGACTCCTTCCTGGCCGCGCTGTTCGGTGATCATCCGATCGGGCGCCCGGTGATCGGTTCCATCGAGTCCATCGAAGGGATGCGGGCCGCGCAACTGCGCTCGTTCCATTCGCGGCGTTACCGGCCGGACCGCATGGTGATCGCGGTCGCGGGCAACGTGGAGCACGAGCACACCGTGGAATTGGTGCACCGTGCTTTCGAGAACCGGCTCGATCTCACGGCGATGCCCGCGCCGCGGCGCGAGGGCCGGTTCCGGCCGCACGGCGCTCCGCAGCTGAACTGGAGTCATCGCGACAGCGAGCAGGCGCATCTGGCTTTCGGCGTGCGTGCCTTCGGGCGGCACGAAGGCGAGCGGCGCTGGCCCCTGTCGGTGCTGAACACCGTGGTCGGCGGCGGGCTGAGTTCGCGTCTGTTCCAACGCATCCGGGAAGAACGCGGGCTGGCTTATTCGGTGTACTCCAGCGTCGACACCTTCGCCGACACCGGCGCGTTCTCGGTCTACATCGGCTGCCAGCCGGAGAACCTCGGCGAGGTGGCGGCACTGGCCCGAGGTGTCCTTGACGAAGTCGCCGCCGACGGCATCAGCGACGCCGAGTGCGCACGCGCCAAGGGCTCGTTGCGCGGTGGGCTGGTGCTCGGCCTGGAGGACTCCGCCTCGCGCATGAACCGTCTGGGGCGCAGCGAACTCAGCTATGGCAACCACCGCAGCGTGTCGGAGACCCTGGCCCGCATCGATGCCGTCACCACCGAGGAGGTCTCCGCCGTCGCGCGCACACTGCTGGCGCGGCCCTTCGCCGCGTCGGTCGCCGGGCCGTACAAACGTACCCGTGATCTGCCTGCCGCCGTCCGGCGATTGGTGCCGAGCTGATCATCGCGAGCGAGGGGACCGCGGCTTGGCGAGGAATCCGTTACCGCGATACTGTTTCGGCCGCCCGGCCCTCGGTCCCCGCTGGAGGGCGCTGAACTCGATTGTCCGGGTGTGGGATCCGGCGATCTCTGGCAAGGAGTCGAGATGAACCGAACGAATCGTGCCCTTCGTGCGCTGGGAACGGTATCGTTGCCCATCCTCGTGCTGTCCGGGTGCGGCGGTACGGACGCCGATGCGGTGAAGGCGGGTGAGCCGACCGAGGCCGCGCTGCGTGCGGAAGCCACGAAGATGACCGACGCGCTGGCCGGTCACGACTACGCCGCGGCGTACCGGTTCCGCTCCGCGCGCTGCAAGCTCACGCTCAACGAGGACGACTACGTGGCGTCCATGGCGCAGCTCTACGACGGCCGGGACCTGAAGTCGAAGCCGGCGAAGATCACCGTCACCACGTCCGGATCGACCGGCACGGTCACGGTCGAGAACTCCGACGCCCGGGCGGGCGAGGACGACACGAAGCCGAAGACCTGGACGTTCATCGACGGGCAGTGGCGCTTCGACAACTGCTGAGCGCGCATCGCCTCGGCCGGGTCATTCCCCGCGGGCGCGATTGGCGGCCGCGACGATCGTCGGCACCAGCCCGGGCAGGGCGGTCTCGAGGTCGTCGATGCGCAGGCGCTGGCAGGTGTGACCGTCGATGATCAGGCGCTCGATCACACCGGCGTCACGCAGGATCTTGAAATGGTGGGTGGCGGTCGACTTGTTGATCACCTCGTAGAGTGCGCCACAGCGGACCGCCGTTCCCGCGTTGCCGAGGCGGCGCACCATCTCCAGGCGCACCGGGTCCTGCAGCGCGCTGAGCACCGTGGGCAGCGCGGCCACCGGGAGCGCTTGCTGGTCCGCGTCTCGGACATCGGACATGAGCTGTCTCACTCTCAGGTTTGATGATCGTCGTACTAGATGTATCGTCGACGGCGGTTCGATCATTATCAAACTTACCCGATCGGAGTTCCGATGGCAGCGACGATGGCGGTGGCCGTCGATGAACCGACCGCACAGCGCTGGGCCTACGCCCTGGTCCTGGCGGCCAGTGGCGTAGCGCTGGGGGTTTCGGGCGTTCCGGCGCCGCTCTACGGCATCTATCAGAAGCAGTGGCATCTCTCTCCGCTCACCACGACCATCGTGTTCGCGGTCTACGCGGTGGCTGCCCTTGGCGCGGTGCTGGTGTCGGGGCGGATTTCCGATGTGGTCGGCCGGAAACCGGTGCTGCTCGGCGCTTTCGCCACGATGGTCGCCGGGTTGCTGGTGTTCGTGCTCGCCGACAGCGTGCCGATGCTGCTGCTGGCGCGCGCGCTGCACGGCATCGCGGTCGGCTCGACCGTGGTCGCGGGCGCCGCCGCGCTGCTGGATCTGCGTCCGCACCGCGGCGCGCGGTCCGGGCAACTCAGCGGTGTCGCCTTCAATGTGGGAATGGCGGTGGCGATCCTGGGATCGGCGCTGCTGGCGCAGTACGCGCCGCATCCGTTGCGCACGCCGTACGTCGTGATCACCGTGGTCTGCCTTGCGATCGGCGTCGGCGTGCTCGCGCTGCGCGAACCGCACTCGGCCCGGGTGGCCGGACGCATCCGGATCGCGAAACCCGCCGTGCCGCCGGAAATTCGCGGCGACTTCTGGTTCTCGGCCATCGGTGTGATGGCGGCCTGGTCGGTGCTGGGCGTGCTGCTGTCGCTGTACCCCTCGCTGGCCACGCAGCAGACCGGCATCCACAACCTGGTCTTCGGCGGCGCCGTCGTCGCCTCGACCGCACTCTCCGGCGCTACCGTGCAACTGTTCGCGACCGGCGTACCCGCCCGGTGGGCCGCGATCCTCGGCGACACCGGCATGGCGCTGGCGCTGCTGCTGACGGTGCCGGCGCTGGCCACGCACAACTGGGTCGTGGTGCTCGCCGCGGGCGTCGCGCTGGGTGCGACCTTCGGCCTCGGCTTCGGCGGATCGCTGCGTCACCTGTCGGAGGTCGTGCCGCATAACAAGCGCGGCGAGACGATGTCGGCGTACTACTTGCTCGCCTACTCCGCCATGGCCCTGCCCACCATCCTGGCCGGTTGGGCGGCGACCACCTGGGGTCTGAGCACCGTGTTCCCGTGGTTCGTCGGGATCGTCGCCCTCGCCTGCCTGCTCGCGGCCGGTCTCGGCCTGCGCCGGGACCGGGCGGCAATCCAGCGGGCATGAGCGGCGATTGGCTTTCCGCCCTCGGTGTCCGCTAATGTTCTGTGTCGCATCGCGGACGCCGCGATGCGAATGCGGATGTAGCGCAGCTGGTAGCGCATCACCTTGCCAAGGTGAGGGTCGCGGGTTCGAATCCCGTCATCCGCTCCACGAAATAGCTCGGCCCTTTGCCGGGTTCGCCCTGAAAGAGCATGTTGGCCCCGGGTTCTCAGTGTCACCGGAGCGTATCTGGATGCTCGTTATCCGGTTTCCCCCAGAGCCCATTGCGGTAGCGCGGTGGGCAACGGGCGCGGTGTCGCGCTCCGAAAGAGGATCGCCTCTGGCTCGCCCCGGATGCGCCATGCCGAAGGGGGTCGCCGCCATCGGCCGTCCTGCGGCAGCAGATCTGCGCCGATCTGGCTTCGTCGGTCGAGCCCGCGAACTCGCCTGCAACCTCCGAAGACTACCTATGCTGAACTCTTGCATTCATTGCTGGATAGTGCTATAAGAAATCTATCTAAATCGACACAGGTTATCTCGGTACCGCAAGGTAGATGGAGGTGGCGACCATGTTGATGCGTACCGACCCGTTCCGCGATCTGGAGCGGTTCACACAGCAGGTGCTCGGCACGGCAGCACACCCGGCCGTCATGCCGATCGACGCTTGGCGCGAAGGCGAGGAATTCGTGGTCGAGCTCGATCTACCTGGTATCGATCCGGGCTCACTCGACCTGGATATGGAACGCAACGTCCTCACCGTGCGCGCGCAGCGCCCCGAACTGGACTCCGGCCGGGAGATGATCGCCGCGGAGCGCACCCGCGGAGTATTCAGCCGCCAGATATTCCTCGGAGAGGGACTCGACACCGAGCGCATCGGTGCCGACTACACCGAGGGCGTACTGCGGCTGCGGATCCCCGTCGCGGAGCGGGCGAAACCCCGCAAGATCGAGGTCGCCCGCGGCAACGGCCACCAGGTGATCGACGCCTGATCGACGCAGAGCCCAGCACGTTCCGGTAGGAGGTGAAGGGTCGTGACCATTCTCGACACGTGGGACGACGTCTCCGAGGCACTGCTGCTGGACCCCGACGCCGAAGAGTTGTTCGCCGAGGTGGACAGGATCCTCTGCGAGGCTTTGGCTCCCGCACGATGTCCACCGGCGCCGCCGCGCCCGGCCTCTGCCGACGACGGGGTGACCGGGCTGCGGCTCTCCACAGAAGTGGCAGCCCCGCGCGGTCGGAAGCCCGCGCACCGGCCGCACCCGCGCGAGCGCGGACCTCCGAGGGGGTCAGCCAGTCGGTGCTACCGAAAAGACGACCAGAGAGAAAGGCAGGTGATGCTTCGGACCGATCGAACCGTCACGTCACTCTCTTCCGACGCGGGCCCGGGCACCCCGGTGTCCCGGGCC
>NZ_JBHVDM010000175.1:0-4492 GCF_042802775.1 Nocardia sp. NPDC057455
ACTTCTTACGTCCCTGCGGAGTCCGATCCGCCCGGATCTCGAAATCCACAACACCCCTTGAGCTGAGGTGTTGCAACGACTCCTAGAACCCGCGGAGGAGACGCAGCCCTTCGTGGTCCGGCGAACCGTTACAGGTACTGACCGGTGTTCGACTCGGTGTCGATGGCGCGGCTGGCGCTGGCGTTCTTGCCGGTGACCAGCGTGCGGATGTAGACGATCCGCTCACCCTTCTTGCCCGAGATACGTGCCCAGTCATCCGGATTCGTGGTGTTGGGCAGGTCCTCGTTCTCGGAGAACTCGTCCACGATCGAATCGTAGAGATGCTGGATGCGCAGGCCGGGATTGCCGGTGTCGAGCACCGCCTTGATGGCGTACTTCTTGGAGCGGTCCACGATGTTCTGGATCATGGCGCCGGAGTTGAAGTCCTTGAAGTACAGGACCTCTTTGTCACCGTTGGCATAGGTGACTTCGAGGAAGCGGTTGTCTTCGCTCTCGGCGTACATCCGATCTACGACCCGTTCGATCATGGCGTTGATGCACAGGTTCTTGTCGCCGCCGAACTCCGCCAGATCGTCGTCGTGCAGCGGCAGGTGCTCGGTGAGGTACTTCGAGAAGATGTCCTGCGCCGACTCCGCGTCCGGACGCTCGATCTTGATCTTCACGTCCAGGCGGCCCGGCCGCAGGATCGCCGGATCGATCATGTCCTCACGGTTGGAGGCGCCGATCACGATGACGTTCTCCAAGCCCTCGACGCCATCGATCTCCGAGAGCAGCTGAGGCACCACCGTGGTCTCGACGTCCGAGGAGACACCCGAGCCACGAGTACGGAAGATCGAGTCCATCTCGTCGAAGAACACGATCACCGGCGTGCCCTCGGACGCCTTCTCACGAGCCCGCTGGAAGATGATCCGGATGTGACGCTCGGTCTCGCCGACGAACTTGTTGAGCAGCTCGGGGCCCTTGATGTTCAGGAAGTACGACTTGGCTTCCTTGGCATCCTCACCGCGCGCCTCGGCGATCTTCTTGGCCAGCGAGTTGGCCACCGCCTTGGCGATGAGCGTCTTGCCACAGCCGGGCGGACCGTAGAGCAGCACACCCTTCGGCGGACGCAGCGCGTACTCGCGGAAGAGGTCCTTGTGCAGGAAGGGCAGCTCCACCGCGTCGCGGATCTGCTCGATCTGCCTGCCGAGACCACCGATGTCGCCGTAGTCGACATCGGGCACCTCTTCCAGCACGAGGTCCTCGACCTCGGCCTTGGGGATGCGCTCGAAGGCGAATCCGGCCTTCGTGTCCACCAAGAGCGAGTCGCCCGGCCGCAGCTTGCGAATGGGGGAATCGGGATCGTCCAGGTCGTCCATCTCGGCGACCTTCGCCAGGGGGCCTGCCAGCCACACCACACGCTCCTCGTCGGCATGGCCGACGACCAAGGCGCGACGTCCGTCGTCGAGGATCTCCCGGAGGGTGCCGATCTCGCCGACCGCGTCGTAGTGCCCGGCCTCGACGACCGTGAGCGCCTCGTTGAGGCGGACGGTCTGACCGTATTCGAGCGTCGAGGTCTCGATGTTCGGAGAACACGTCAACCGCATCTTGCGACCCGAAGTGAACACGTCGACCGTCTGATCGTCGTACACACCGATCAGAATGCCGTATCCGCTCGGCGGCTGACCCAGCCGATCGACCTCCTCGCGCAGCGCGACCAACTGCTGGCGCGCCTCTTTGAGGGTGTCCATCAGCTTCGTGTTGCGAATGGTCAGCGAATCGATGCGGGCTTCCAATTCCCGTGTGCGATCTGGCGAGTCGGCGAGTTGCCTTCGGAGTGCAGCCGCCTCGGCGCGTACCGCCTCGAGCTCTCTCCAGGCCGCCGAATCCGAATTCTCGATGGGGCTCATGTGCTGCTCCTCCCAGTCCCGGTCTATCAACGCTACCGGGCGCGACCCGTTCTCGCTTTCCGACATGGTTTCGTGGTGATCACATCTGGGCCGCGATCGGCGGCCGGACCACCATGTTAGCCTGCCCTAACCCGACCCTGGCGAGCCCGCTCGCCGCCCGAGCCGAAAGGTTGCCGACCATGCTCCTTCCCGCGAGAACCCTGCGTATCTCCCTTGCCACCGCCGCCGCGGCGCTGGCCATCACCGGCGCAACGGCGGCATGCGGCTCCGACGACGACTCTGCCACCACCGCGGCGACCTCGGCCACCACCAGCGTCGCCGCGTCGGGTACCCATGATCACGGCGACCATGCGACCGGTGCGCCGACCGCCGAGAACCTGCAGGCGATGCTGGTCGAGCTCGCCGATCCGAAGGTACCCACCGCGGAGAAGTCCAAGCTGATCGTCAACGGTGAGAAGCGGACCGCGAACATCGACCAGATGAACGCGGGCCTGCAGGGCTACACGCTCACCTTCGCTGTCGCCGAGCTCACCACCCAGGGCAACACCGCGAACGCGCAGGTGACCATCGGCTCCCCGCACGGCGCCGCCCCTGCCGTCCCGCTGACCTGGGAAAAAGTCGACGGCACCTGGAAGCTGTCGGACGCCAGCGGCTGCCTGCTGCTCGGCTTCGCGCAGGCGCCCTGCGTCCCGGCCTGAGTCCGGCGCGCCGATCACCCCTCCGTCGCCGCCCTGCCGCGCTCAGCCCTTCGACGGCCTGCGCTGCGGCTTGGGCGTGACGGTGCCCTCGGCCAGCCTGCGGGCACTGACCAGGAATGCGGTGTGGCCCTGCATGCGATGTTCGGGCCGCACGGCCAAGCCGACCACGTGCCACGGCCGCACCAGCGACTCCCAGGAGCGCGGCTCGGTCCAGCACTCCTGCGCGCGCAGCGCTTCGACCACCTTCGACAGCTGTGTGACGGTGGCCACATAGATGATCAATACGCCGCCCGGCACCAGCGCCTCCGACACCGCTGGTAGCGCGTCCCACGGCGCCAGCATGTCCAGCACCGCGCGGTCGACCGGCTCTCCGGTGTAGTCGGCCACGTCGCCTACGGTCAGCGACCAGTTCGCCGGGCGCTCCCCGAAGAACGTCTCCACGTTGCGGACCGCGTGCTCGGCGTGGTCGGCGCGGATCTCGTAGGACACCACCTGCCCCTGCGGCCCGACCGCTCGCAGCAGCGAGCAGGTCAGCGCACCGGACCCCGCGCCTGCTTCGAGCACGCGCGCGCCGGGGAATACGTCGCCTTCGTGCACGATCTGCGCCGCGTCCTTGGGATAGATCACCGCGGCGCCGCGCGGCATGGACAGCACGTAGTCGATCAGCAGCGGACGCAGCGCGAGATAGGGCGTGCCGTTGGTGGAGTGCACCACACTGCCCTCATCGGCGCCGATCAGGCTGTCGTGCTTGATCCCGCCGCGGTGGGTGTGGAACTCTTTGCCCGGCTCCAAGACCACCGTGTACAGGCGCCCCTTGGCATCGGTCAGCTGTACCCGGTCACCGATGGTGAATGGCCCGGTCCGTCTGGCCGTCATGAATCTCCGTTCCACTGGTTGGAATCCGTGCTGTCGGGCACCGGCGTGTCGGTGCCGCCGGATAGCCTGCCAGGTATGTGCTCGCCCGTGTCCACGCCCCCTGCCGACGACGCGCGGACCTCCGAGCCCGACGTGCCCGCGCGGCATGCCCGGCCCGCGCTGTCGCCTTCCCGGGCAATGGATTTCAAGCAGTGTCCGCTCAAATACCGGTTCCGGGCGATCGACCGGATTCCGGAGCAGCCGTCGGTGCACGCGGTGCGCGGCACGGTGGTGCACGCGGTGCTGGAGGATCTCTACGGGCTGCCCGCGGCCGAGCGGGTGCCCGACCGCGCCGAGGCTCTGGTACCCGTTGCGTGGGCACGGGTGCGTGCCGAACAGCCGGAGGTCGCGGAGCTGATCGCCGGCGAGCGGCTCGATGTCTTCCTCGACGAGGTGCGCGCGCTGGTGCACCGCTACTACCGGCTGGAGGATCCGACGCGTTTCGACCCGGAATCGCGCGAGGCGCGGGTGGAGGTCGAACTCGACGACGGCGCGCTGCTGCGCGGATTCGTCGACCGGATCGACATCGCGCCCAGCGGCGCCCTGCGCGTCGTGGACTACAAGACCGGCCGTGTGCCGGGTCCGACGCAAGAGACCAAGGCGCTGTTCCAACTGAAGTTCTACGCGCTGGTGGTCCTGCGCACCCGCGGCGTGGTGCCCGCCCAGCTCCGGCTGCTCTACCTGGCCGACGAGCAGATCCTCACCTACGCCCCCGACGAGCAGGAGTTGCTGCGCTTCGAGCGCACGCTCTCGGCACTGTGGGCGGCCATTCTGGAGGCGGGCCGCACCGGAGACTTCCCGCCGAACTCCGGTCGGCTGTGCTCGTACTGCGACTACAAGCCCCTGTGCCCGGCGTTCGGCGGCACGCCACCGCCCTATCCCGGCTGGCCGAGCGGTGGCGCGGCCGAGTCCCCGGAGGAGACCCTGGCCGAAGCCGTCTCCGACTGACGGGCTGGTGGCCGCTCGCCGCCCGGTTCCGCGGCCTGGGAC
>NZ_JBHVDM010000176.1:0-4334 GCF_042802775.1 Nocardia sp. NPDC057455
GCGCGACCACGACCACCGCCACTGTCGTCGCGGCGATGACGCCGCCGCCTCGGGCGTAGTGGCCTCGGCGAAGCCCGCGATTGCGCAAGTAGCAGGCCCCGGCCAGCGCCGCCATCGCGATCGCGGCGCCGATGGGCGCGACCGCGACCGCGCGCCACCCGCCGGCGAGCGCCTGATGCACGAACAGCGTGCCGACGACCATCGCCGACACGGCGGTGCGCCGCCACGCCAGTGCGGTGCGTTCGGCGGACAGATGTGGCGCGCTCATCGCAGCAGCACCGCCACACCCGCCAGCACCGAGACGATGGCGATACCCGCCGACAGGATCGGCACAAGCACCGTCTCCGGCAGTGGATCGCCGCGCCGCATGGCGACGCCGACGCGCCGCCAGTGCGCGTACGCGCCGATCGCGACGACCGTCGCCAAGACCAGGCAACTCAGTGCGATCGCGCGCCGCAGTCCCGCGATCCGGAACGACTGGACCAGCGTGTGCACCGCGACGCCACCGGCCAGCAGCCCCAGCGCGGTCCGCATCCAGGCCAGGAAGGTGCGCTCGTTCGCGAGCGTGAAGCGGTAGTCGAGTTCCTCTTCGCCCTCTTCCGATTCGGCTTCCGGATTCGGCAGCGTCACGCCGCCTCGGTCCGGATCGAGCGACCCTGGGCATCCACCCGGGTACGGGCCGCGGCGCCGACCCCCGCGTGCCGAACGAAGTAGCGTCTCCCGGCGCGAGGTGATCGTCCGGCGCGCAGGTCGACGCCGGTCCGCACGATGGTCACACCGCACCACGCTAGCGGGAAGAGTGGAAACTCGTGGCCGGTCCTCACCGGCCGCGGGAAAGCGATCGATGCCGGCACGGGCGCTGAAGCGTTCGTCCTGGCATGCGCGCTCACCGTCGTATCGTTCGGAGGACCGACTGGAGGTCCGAGGGCGCCCCTACCCTTCAGCAACCATACTTTCCGAGCAGGTGAAACACGGCGCCCAGCTTGCGCGAGTTGCCATCCATCCCCCAATATGTCCAGCTCACAGCTTACTTCAGCCGCGCAACTCCGGTGGGTGACGATCACGGGCACACTCCATAGCTGAGAGCGTCGGCAAATGATTCGCTACGTCAGCGTAACCGGCGCCATGGGGACCGTCCACGATCCCCGCCCGCCCGTGACCGGGTGGTTACCGAGCGGCGTCAGACCGCCATCGCGTCCTCGAACGTCATGGCCAGTCGCGAGACGGACGAGGACATCACCGCGCGCCGCGGGAGGCCGAGCGACCGGAGTTCCGCGGCGATCTCGTGGTCCCCGAGAGTCAGTTCGGCCCCGCCGAAACGGGCTCGCATGCCCGAAGGCCACATCTGCCAGCGCGTGCAGCGGGTGACGCCGTCGATGTGCGAGTAGGCGTCGAACGAGGCCCCGGTGGCGCGGCGGTTCGGAGTCGCGAACCCGGGCCGTATCGCGAGATCCGCGATGAGCTGCCCGTTCTGATGCAACGCACCGCTGCGTGTCCGGCCACCGTGGTCGACGACGAATTCGGCGAGTTCCTTCGGAAACCCCCAGATACCACGCCCCGCGGCCAGGGTGAAATCACCGTCGACCGGCAGGCGGTGGATCAGCACACCGGCCTGCCCGGTCGCCAGCGCCCGCAGATCTCCGGATACCGACGCCGCGCCCGCGGTGTGATGGCGCACCATGAACGAGACGCCGAACTCGTTGTAGGGGCCCAGATCGCCGTCGACGTAGTCGACGAAGACCAGCGTGCACATCGCCCGGCCGCCCGGTAGCCGGAGAATCCGCAGGCCGGAGTAGTCGATGAGGCGCTGCGCAGGCTCGGCGGGCACCAGATAGGTAGCCATGAACGCGTGCGCGAGCCGGATGCGGACCGGCATGCGCACCTCTCGGCCGAGAACGATGTGCGTGCTCACGGAGACGCCTTTCTGCGCATCGGCGCCGGAGCGCGACGCGTGCCACGCGCACCCGAACGATGATCAGTCGTATAGAACAGGTATCAGTTCATAGGCACTCTACCGAGTACCTGCTCGCACTATGTCAGGAACAACCCGTTCCAGTTTTGCAGCTGTCACTCACCCGATACACGCGTTCGGGGAGACTCCGGAGATTCCGTCATGTTGCGCAGTCGCGCCTGCAAACCATCGAGGACACAGAGCAAGCCGAAGTCGAAGGCCATAGCGCGCCCGGCCTCCTGGTCGGCCGGCACGGTCGCCCGGTAGTCCGCGAGCATCTCGGGATAGTCACCCCCCACCTCGTCTATCACGCGCAGGATCCCGTCGGTGTCGATCTCGACTCCCTTCGACGCCTTCTCCCAGGCGATTTCGGGAGTCACCTGACCCAGAACGAAACACATCACCGTTCCGCTGGCCAGGTAGATGTCCACACCCTCGAACCCCGCCCGGACGAAGGCGCGGCGCAGCCGATCACTCAGCCGCAGCGAGTTGGGACCGATACTGGGCAGCCGCCCGACCAGCGAGACACTCCACGGATGCTCCCGCATGGACGCGCGCAAGCTGTAGGCGAAGGTGGTCAGCACTTCGCGCCAAGACGCCTGTTCGGGCTCCGGGATCTGCACCACCCCCCAGAACTGGTCGAGCACCAACTCCAGCAATTCCTCCTTGTTGGAGACGTGCCAGTAGAGACTGGTCGCACCCGCGCCCAGCTTCGCGCCGAGCTTGCGCATGCTCAGCGACTCCAACCCTTCGGCGTCGAGGATCTCGACCGCCGCGGCGATGATCTGCTCCCGGTGCAACCCGGATGTCTTGGGCCGGCGGGGTTGCTTGGTCCATACCGAGGCGAACTGCTTGGTCACGACACGATTCTATAATCGCTCGCACAGTGTTCGAGTTTCTCGTACGCTGTGCGAGTGGAATCGAACGTTGTACGAGACCCTCGCCGCTGGTGGGTCCTGGGGGTCCTCTGTCTGTCCTTGCTCGTGCTGATGCTCGACAGCACCGTGCTCAATCTCGCGATTCCCTCGCTGATCAGGGAGCTAGGCGCCACACCGTCGGACGTGCAGTGGATTCTGGACGCCTACGTGCTGGTCTTCGCCGGGCTCCTGCTCACCGCGGGAAGCCTGTCCGACCGGTTCGGCAGGCGGCGCGCCCTGATCACCGGACTGGCCGTGTTCGGCGTGGCGTCGCTGGGCGCCGTGCTGGCGACCGAACCGTGGCAGGTCGTGGCCGCCCGCGTCGCGATGGGCGTGGGCGGGTCGCTGTTGATGCCGTCGACCCTGTCGATCCTGATGACCACCTTCGCCGAGGACGAACGGCGCACGGCGATGGCTGCCTGGTCGACGGTCTCCATGGTCGGCATCGTCGCCGGACCCACACTGGGCGGCTTCCTGCTCCAGCACTACTGGTGGGGGTCGGTGTTCTTGCTCAATATCCCGGTGGCGGCGCTCGCGATCATCGCGGCCGTCGTGCTGATGCCGGAGACCACCGGCGAACAACGGCCGATCGACCTCGTCGGCGTCGTACTGTCCGTGGTGGCGCTGAGCGCGACGGTCTACGTGATCATCGAGCGGGAATGGAACATCGGCATGATCGTGCTGGCCGTCCTCACGGCGACCGGCTTCGTCGTCTGGGAGAGCCGATCGGCGCATCCCATGCTCCCGTTGGCGGTGTTCCGCAGCCGGGATTTCACGGGCACCTGTTTCACTCTGCTGCTGATGGTGTTCGGTATGGGCGCGGTCATGCTCATGCTCACTCAGTACCTGCAGTTCGTGCTCGGCTACGGCCCGATGAAGGCCGGGCTGGCGCTGTTGCCGTACGCCGTGGCGGCGGCGGTCTGCAACGGCCTCGGCGCGACGCTGGGCAAGACCCTGAGCAACAAGACGCTCATCGTGTCGGGTCTGCTCGTCATGGGTGTGGCCTTCGGCATCCTCGCGGCCGGAAGCGGATATCTGTGGGTCCTGGTCAGCATGCTGGTGATGGGCATCGGCGGCGGTCTGGCGGGTCCGGCCGCCTACGCGGCCATCATGAGCGCGATCCCGCTCCAGCACGCTGGTGTCGGCTCCGCGATGAACGACACGATCCAGCAGGTCGGCATGGCGATCAGCATCGCTATCCTCGGCAGCGTGCTGGCCGGCGTGTTCACCTCGAACATGCCCGCCGACATCCCTGACGCGGCGCGCGAATCCATCGGCGCCGCCTTCCAACTGGGCTACATCGAGCCCGCCAAGGACGCCTTCACCGCCGCCATGTCCACCGGGGCGTGGATCAGCGCCGGATTCAGTGTCGCCGCCGCCCTGCTCGGCGCGGTCCTGCTGCGCGCGCGGCGGCCGCAACCGGCGCAGCAGCAGCCGGAAACCGCTCCGGTCGCGCACGCCTGATC
>NZ_JBHVDM010000177.1:0-4086 GCF_042802775.1 Nocardia sp. NPDC057455
GTGCGCGCTGCCCCGGCATCGCTAGTGGGTCGAGTCGGCCAAGAGGTATTCGCGGAGTTTGACGCGGTCGGGCTTGCCCGGGCCGCGGAGGGGGAACTCGTCGAGGACGGCGAGCTCGCGGGGGGCGGCGATGGAGTCGAGTTCGTCGGCGACGTATTCGCGCAGCTCGGCCAGGTCGGGGGTCGCGCCGGGGGCGGGGATCACCGCGACGGCGACGCGCTGGCCGAGGCGTTCGTCGGGCAGGCCGACGACGACCACCTCGCTGATCGTGGGGTGGTTGATCAGCACGGCCTCGACCACCTGCGGTATCACCAGCAGGCCGCCGGTGGTGATCGCCTCGTCGAGCCGTCCGGTGATGCTCAGCAGACCGTTGTCGAAGGTGCCCGCGTCCTCGGTGCGGAACCAGCCCGGTTCGGCGAAGGCGGGATGGTCGGGCTGATTGCGATAGCCCGAGGCGACCATGGCCCCGCCCAGCACGACTCGGCCGTCTTCGACCCGGACCTTCGTGCCCTCCAGCGGCACGCCGTCGTATACGCAGCCGCCGCAGGTCTCGCTCATGCCGTAGGTGCGCACCACGGTGATGCCCGCGGCTCGCGCGCGCTCGTAGACCGGCAGTGGAGTGGCCGCGCCGCCCACCAGCACGCCGTCGAGCCGGGCCAGCGCGGCGGTGGCGACCGGCGACTCGAGCGCCTTGATCAACTGGGTCGGGACCAGGGACGTGTAGCGCCGTTCGCCACGCATACCCGTGATGGCGCCGGCCAGGGCTTCGGGAAGGAATCCGCCGGAGACGTCCAGCACGGTGGGTTCGGTGCCCGCCAGGATGCTGCGCAGCAGCACCTGGATACCGGCGATGTGATGGGTCGGCAGGGCCAGCAACCAGTTGCCGGGGCCGCCGAGCCGGTCGTGGGTCGCGATGCCGCTGGCGCGCAGGGCCGCCGAACTCAGCATCGCGCCCTTCGGCACGCCCGTGGTGCCGGAGGTGGTCACCACCAGAGCGACTTCCTCGTCGATCGGCTCGCCCGGCGAGAGGGCGTCGCTCAAGCGTCTGGTCTCGCGTCGATCGCTGGTGGGAATGGGCAGCCACGCGGCCCCGTTACCTTCCAGCGCCTCCCGCAGATGAGGCAAGACGTCGCCGAGACCGGAACCGCTGGGCATCGGCAAGGTACGCAATGTCTTACTCATGACGCGCCTCGCCGCTCGCCGGGCTCGGTCGTGCCCAGAGCCGCTGTGCCCATGGCTCGCTCGCTGCACTCCCTCACGGTAGGGATCGTGTCATGCCCGCGTAACCGCGTGCGGAACGGGTCGGTGTGGCGGAGTGGCGCACCCGCGGCGCGGCCACTCGGTCGGATCGGGGCTCAAGTACGACAGACATCGAGACTGCGATTCACTCGGTCGGACGGGACACGGACACAGCCGGCCCGGACGTCGGCGGTCGGGTGGCCATCCGAGCGTTATCGTCCTCGCCGGTTCTCGGCTTGGCAACTCGGTGGCGCCCGCCGAACTACCGAACGGAACCGATGCTACGACGGCGACCAGCGGGAATCCCGTCTGATCGGATGTGACGGCGGTACCTCCACCAGCACGATCGGCACACCGTCGGGATCATGCACCCACATCTCATGCAAGCCCCACGGTTCCTCGACCGGGGCGCGGTCGATCGGGATGCCCTTCAGCGCCAGCTCCACGGCCGCGGAGGACACGTCGCGCACCTGGAGCCAGATGGCGCCATCGAACGACGACGACTGCCCTGACCCGCCGTGCGCGGCGACCTCGATCAGCGACTGTCCCGCGAAGAAGACCGTGCCGCCCGGATATTCCCGCGCGATGGCCAGCTCCAGCCCGTCCCGGTAGAACGCGAGCGTGGCCGCGTAGTCGGCGGGCCGCAGGATGATCCGGCTGCTGAGGATGTCCATGTCAGAAGTACCAGGGGTAGGGAGTCCAGTCCGGCTCGCGTTTCTGCAGGAACGCGTCGCGGCCCTCGACGGCTTCGTCGGTCATGTAGGCCATCCTGGTCGCTTCGCCCGCGAAGAGTTGCTGGCCCACCAGTCCGTCGTCCAGCAAATTGAACGCGTACTTCAGCATGCGCTGGGCCTGCGGGGATTTGCCGTTGATGTCGGCGGTCCACTCCAGTGCGACGTCCTCCAGCTCGGCGTGGTCGACGACCTTGTTCACCGCGCCCATCTGGTGCATCTCCTCGGCGGTGTAGGGACGGCCGAGGAAGAAGATCTCGCGGGCGAACTTCTGTCCGACCATCTTGGCCAGGTACGCGCTGCCGTAGCCGCCGTCGAAGCTGCCCACGTCGGCGTCGGTCTGCTTGAAGCGGGCGTGCTCACGGCTGGCCAGGGTGAGGTCGCAGACCACGTGCAGGCTGTGGCCACCGCCCGCGGCCCATCCGTTCACCAGCGCGATCACCACCTTCGGCATGAAACGGATCAACCGCTGCACCTCCAGGATGTGCAGGCGGCCCGCGCGGGCCCGGTCGACCGTGTCCGCGGTGTCGCCACTGGCGTACTGGTACCCGCTGCGGCCGCGGATGCGCTGGTCACCGCCGGAGCAGAACGCCCAGCCGCCGTCCTTGGGGCTGGGGCCGTTGCCGGTGAGCAGCACCGCGCCGACGTCCGAGGTCATCCGGGCGTGGTCGAGTGCCCGGTAGAGCTCGTCGACCGTGTGCGGGCGGAACGCATTGCGCACCTCCGGCCGGTCGAACGCCACACGCACGGTGCCCTGCTCGATGTGCCGGTGATAGGTGATGTCGGTCAGGTTCTCGAATCCCGGAACGGGACGCCACAGCTTCGGATTGAACGTCACCGGGCAATGCTAGGACTCGCTGCGCCCGAAAGTCGTGGTCGGGCCGACGGAGTTCGATTTGACGGTGTAAAAATACGCGTTACCGTGCAAGTTATGAGCGAGCAAGTGAAACCGGTTATCGACCGGAGCGCGGTGGACGGATCCCGGTACGAGAAGCACGGCGGATTCCCGAAGGTCACACCCGCGCAAGTCGGCTCGGACTTCGGTGGGTTCGTGGAAGCCATGCGGACTTTGCAGGATCTCGCGGTGTCGGTGGACGCGCCCGACGACGTTTTCGGGGCCGCGCGGGCCAAAGCCCGTGAGCTGATCGAACTGCTGGAGCCCTACCGCGCGCCCGAGTTGCAAGGACCGGCCGGCCGCGCCGTCGAATTGCCGGGCCGGGGAAGCCTTCTGCTGCTGCCGTGGCAGGTGGTCGAGGCAGGGCCGGACGGCATCGAGATGACGGGTGTGTTCCGCCGCTTCCATCTCGGCGGCAACGGCGCCGCGCACGGTGGTGTGCTGCCGCTGCTGTTCGACGATCTGCTCGGCATGATCGTGCACTACGCCGGACGGCCGATCAGCCGCACCGCGTATCTTCATGTGAACTACCGCAAGATCACTCCGCTGGAGACGCAACTGACGGTTCGCGGACGGGTCGACCGGATCGAGGGGCGCAAAACTTTTATCACCGCCGAATTGCTCGATGAGCAGGGCGATCTGCTCGCGGACTGCGAAGGTCTGATGGTGGAGTTGCTACCGTGGCAGCCGTAGCCGGGTGAATGCTGGCGCGGGTGCGTATAGTTTCCCTCGCTCGTTCATCGATACCGATCCGGAGGAACCTGAAAGTGGTTGCAGCACTGTCTGAATCCCTGCTCGACGACGCGAAGCGCCCGGCTTTCCTTGCCGACGCCGTCGAGGTTCTCGATGCCGAGGTCTCGGACAAGGGTGGTGCGTCCGGCCTGGCTGTGAAGGGTGGCTACGCGGCGGTCAAGAAGATCAGCCCGTCCATCGTGCCCGACGCGCTGGAGTCGTTGGCGCCCAAGTTCGTCGCGCAGCTGGAGCCGTTCTGGCAGGAGTACACGGCCTCGGGCTCCGGCAAGTTCGCCGATCTGCTCGTCGCCAAGTCGGACGAGGTCGCCGAGGCGTTGCTCGCCGTCACCGACGCCCGGGCCGAGTCCTCCACTCGCCCCGCCCTGCAGAAGGTCTACTCCTCGATGCGTTCCTCGGCGAAGAAGAACGTCATCGAGGCGCTGCCGCGCGTGGGCGACCTGGTCCAGAAGCACGCTCAGTAGTATCTGC
>NZ_JBHVDM010000178.1:0-4075 GCF_042802775.1 Nocardia sp. NPDC057455
CAGACCCCGTCGGCGTTCTATCAGTTGGTCGAGGCCGACCGGGCCGCGGCTGCGGGTGATCTGGCGTTGCGGTATGTGATCTTCGGTGGTGAGGCACTGGATCTGCGTAAGCTGGGCCGCTGGTATGAACGCCACGGGGCGGGTGTGGGGTTGGTGAACATGTACGGCATCACCGAGACCACGGTGCATGTGTCGTTCCTGCCGTTGGCCCCGCAGGACGCGCAGGACGCGGCCAGTGTGATCGGCCGCGCGATCCCGGGTTCGGCGGCGTATGTGCTCGACGGGCGTCTGCATCCGGCTGCGGTGGCGGTGCCCGGGGAGATCCACGTGGTCGGCGCGCAGCTCTCGCGCGGTTATCTGGGTCGTGCGGGGTTGACCGCGACACGGTTCGTGGCGAATCCGTTCGGTGCGCCGGGTTCGCGGATGTATCGCTCCGGTGATATCGGCCGCTGGCGCGTGCACGCCGAGACCGCGGTGCTCGAGTACGCCGGGCGTGGGGACCAGCAGGTGCAGTTGCGTGGGTTCCGTATCGAGCTCGGCGAGATCGAAGCGGCGCTGCTGGGCTGCGACGGTATCGGGCAAGCGGTCGCGCTGGTCCGCGACGATCAGCACGCCGGTGAACGCCTGATCGGGTACGTGGTGCCCGACACCGGTGGCGTGACCATCGACCCCGCAGCGGTCCGGGCCGACGTCGCACGGTTCCTCACCGGCTACATGGTGCCCGACGCGATCGTGGTGCTGGACGTGCTGCCGTTGACCCCGAACGGGAAACTGGACCGGCGGGCATTGCCCGCCCCGGAGATCAACAGTGCGGTCGCCTACCGTGCGCCCCAGACGCTCACCGAGCAGGCGGTCGCAGGCGCGTTCGCCGAACTGCTCGGCGCCGACCGGGTCGGCCTGGATGACGACTTCTTCGGCCTCGGCGGCAACTCGCTGCTCGCGGCACAGGTGGCCGGGCGGCTGCGGGACGCGACCGGAGCGACAGTGCGTGTGCAGTGGTTCTTCACCGACGCCACGGTGGCGGGCTTGGCCGCCCGCATCGACGCGGGCGACGCCGACGCCGCCGCCGCGCTGGACGTGCTGCTGCCGATCCGGGCGAGCGGATCGGCGGCCCCGCTGTTCTGCCTGCATCCGATGTACGGCTTGGCCTGGTCGTATGCGGGCCTGGCCCAGTTCCTGCCGGTCGAGCAACCGATCTTCGGCCTGCAATCGCCCGCTCTGTCGGAGGACGGCGAACTGCCCGCTTCGCTGGACCAGCTGGCCGAGCGCTACCTGTCGGAGATCAAGGCGGTCCAACCCGAGGGCCCGTACCGGTTGCTCGGCTGGTCGCTCGGCGGTGTGCTCGCCCATGCCATCGCCACCGCGCTGCAGGACGCGGGCGAGCAGGTGGAGTTGCTGGCCATGATGGACAGCCATCCGAATCCGGACGTCGTCGGTTTCCGCGCCGCGGTGCGCGGCGCCTTGGCCGAACTCGGCCTCGGCACGGCGGCTGCCGAGGGCGATGATGTCTACGAGCTCGACGACGAGTCGCTGGCCACACTGCACGCCATGATCCCGGCGGACCTGGTGGCGGTGACGCCGCAGCGGCTGCGCCGGATCTATCGCAGCGCGGTCCGCTCGGCGGAACTGATCGCCGAGCACCGGCCCGGAGTCTTCCGCGGCACCGTGCAGTACTTCAGCGCCGCCGTCGCCGACCCCGCCGACGAGTTGCGCGCCGCCGCGGCGGACTGGTGGCCGTACGTCCAGGGCATGGTCGTCGACCGGCCGGTCGAGGTCACCCATGCCCGGATGGCCGCGCCGGAGGCGCTGGCGGTGATCGGCCCGCAGCTGGCGGCCCTGCTCGACGGCCGCCGTTGATCGCCGCTGCCGACGCCGCGACCCGAATCCGGCGTCGGCAGGGAATAATCGTCCCCGGCACTCGTCAGACGCGGCCGTTCCCGCGGCCCGGAACCCACGGGTCGTGGCCGGTCGCGCCCGGCGTGCGCCGACGGTTCGGTAACGATCGGCATGCGCGCGCTCGATGATCAATCACAGCGCGGAGAGCATGGTGACGTGCGTGTGGCGACGATAGACAGGGTGAGGCAGCACGATGGTTCGGGCGGTCGGGCAGCGGTGTGACGAAACTGCGGAAGCGGTGCGCCGATGACCCGCCCGGCCCGCGTGCGCCCGACCCGGACCCGCCGCCCCCGCGTAACCACATTGCCGCAGTTGATGGCCACGGCCGTCGAAGCCAATCCGAGCGGCGTGGCCGTGGTGTTCGCCGACGCGACCAGCACCCTCGCCCAGTCGAGTTATGCCGAGCTGGACGAACGGTCCACGCGGTTGGCGCGTCTGCTCATCGATCGGGGGGTGGGTCCGGAGGATCTGGTCGCGGTGGGTGTTCCGCGTTCGGTGGAGTCGGTGGTCGCGGTGTGGGCGGTGGCCAAGACGGGTGCGGGTTTCGTGCCGGTGGATCCGAATTATCCGGCCGATCGCGTCGAGCACATGGTCGCCGACTCCGGCGCCGTCTTCGGACTGACTGTCGAGAATGTCCGCGCCGCCCTGCCGGACCGGGTCGAATGGTTGTCCCTCGACACAGTCGAGTGCGCGCGGCGGCTCGAGGAGTTCCCGGCTGATCCGGTGACCTACACCGATCGGGTGCGTCCGCTGCGCGCGGAGCATCCCGCCTACGTGATCTACACCTCCGGCTCTACCGGCAAGCCCAAGGGCGTGGTGATCCCCCAGGCCGGGTTGGCGAGCTTCTGTGCCGAGCAGCGGGATCGGTATCGGGTGACGAGTGCGTCGCGGACGTTGCATTTCGCGTCGCCGTCGTTCGACGCCTCGGTGCTGGAATTGCTGCTCGCGCTCGGTGGCGCGGCGACCATGGTCGTCGCGTCGCCCACGGTGTTCGGCGGCGAGGAATTCGCGTCCCTGGTGCGCAGAGAGGCGGTCACGCACGCGTTCGTGACGCCCGCCGCGCTCGCCTCGGTGGACCCGGCCGGGCTGGACGAGCTGCGTGTGGTGGTGGCCGGTGGTGAGTCGTGCCCACCGGAATTGGTACGGCGCTGGGTGCTACCGGTGTCGGGTGGGCGGACTCGCGAGTTCTTCAACGGGTACGGCCCGACCGAGACCACGATCATGACGAACATCAGCGCGCCGCTGGTGCCCGGGGAACCGGTGACGATCGGCGCGCCGATCCGGGCCGTCACCGAGTACGTGCTGGACGAACGTTTGGTCCCCGTTCCCGGCGGTGCCGTCGGCGAGCTGTACATCACCGGTGCGCAACTGGCCCGCGGCTACCACGAGCGCCCCGGGCTGACCGCGTCTCGCTTCGTGGCGAACCCGTTCGACGCGAACGGCTCTCGGCTCTATCGCACCGGTGATCTGGTGCGCTGGACGCCGGAAGGTGAGTTGGAGTATCTGGGCCGCAACGACTTCCAGGTGAAGATTCGCGGTTTCCGTATCGAGCTGGGCGAGATCGACGCGGTGCTGGCCGCGCACGAGACGGTCGACTTCGCCGTCACCGTCGGGCACCACCTCGACAGTGGCGCCACCATTCTCGTCGCCTATGTGCACGCTGTGCCGGGGATGGCCGCCGACGCGGCCGAACTGGCCGCCTTCGCCCAGCGGAGCCTGCCCGCGCACATGGTGCCGACGGTGGTCATGGTGCTGGACGAGATCCCGCTGACCCCGGTGGGCAAGCTGGACCGTGGCGCGCTGCCCACGCCGCGGTTGCAGACCAAGGTGTTCCGCGCACCGGTCGGCCCACTGGAAGAGCTGGTCGGCGAGGTGTTCGCCGAAGTGCTCGGGCCCGGCGCGCCGGTCGGCGCGGACGACGATTTCTTCGAGCTGGGCGGCAATTCGCTGATCGCGACGCAGGTCGCGGCCCGGTTGGGAGCCGCCATCGCGGCCCGGGTGCCCGCACGACTGATCTTCGAGAGCCCGACTGTCGCCGCGCTCGCCGCGCGGCTGGAGCCGTTGAAAGGCGCGGGGGACCGGCACGCGTTGGTGGCGCTGCAGCGTCCGGAGCGGGTGCCGTTGTCGTTGGCGCAGCGGCGGATGTGGTTTTTGAATCAGTTCGATACCGGTTCCGCGG
>NZ_JBHVDM010000179.1:0-3928 GCF_042802775.1 Nocardia sp. NPDC057455
GGGAAGCACCGCGTCGCAGGCCGCCTACGGCAAGGTGGTGAGCCTCGCCCGAATCGGTATTCGCACAACGCCATTCGCGTTCGCCCCAGTGCACCCAACGGCCCGCGATCGGTGATACGCGGCAGGGGTGGGCGCGTAAGCAATATTTCTATTCTCAGAGAGTACTGTTCTCATAGCCTCACGGCTCCGGCGCACGGTCCGGCGTGGAGGCGGAGCGGAAGGACGCGAAACGTGGCCGAATCGAAGATGCTGGTGTTCTCCAACGCCGTGGAGGGACAGGACGATGCGTTCAACGAGTGGTACGACAATCAGCACCTCGCCGAAGTTGTCGACGTACCGGGCGTGTCGAGCGGGCAACGTTTCGAGATCGTGCCCGCCGCCCTGCCCGGCGGCAGCGGCGATGCGCCCGCGCACCGGTATCTGGCGGTGTACGAGCTGAGCGACGATCCCGACACGGTCGTGCAGGCGTTCCTGGCCCGCGCTGCCAATGGGGAGATCGAACTCAGCAAGGCGCTGGATGTCTCGACGCTCGCCGTGTCGGTGTGGCGCGCCCGCGGCGGCGCGCACACGGCGGACTGACGGATCGACCGGGGGCGCGGTGAAGGTGTCGCGCCCGCAATCTCACCGCCGTGCCACCGACGGCATCTCCGCCATGGAGAAGATTTGACCCGGGGGCCGAGTGGCCGCTGCGCCGAGCTCGCGCTCCGCGGCATCGATCGCACGCCATCCCGGCCATCCGACCGCGTCGGCGCCACGCTCGGCCATCCGTGCGCGCAGGGCCTCCCGGTCGGCCACCTGACGAGCCAGGGTCGCGCCGTGGAGGTCGCCGGCAGCGCCGCGACGGTTTCGGCATCCGCACCATCGACATCTTGCGCATGAGAATGGCATTCTCGCTCAGGTAATGCCGCGGCCCGAGATGCCGTGGGCGCAAAAGGCCCAGACCTCCTCGGGGGTGAGCGGCTTCGCATCGGGATCCGCGTTCGCCGGCTGCGAGGTGAACATCACCGTATGCATGATCATCGCGGCGAGGCGGCGTGGATTGGCGGCGGCGGTGAGTCTTCCCGCCGCCTGCGCTTCCGTCATCAGTTCGGTGAACAGCGCGAACAACGACGCATGCGCCATCCGTACTTCCGTCGGATGGGAACTCAGCAGTTGAGGCGAGAACTCGGTGAACAGCGGCCGCCGCGCGTCCGGATCCGGACGGCACAACTGGAACAGCAATTCCACCGCCGTCCGCAATCGGTCCAGCGGTTCGCCGCTGTTGATCGTGGCGGCGCGGATCTGCTCCACGGTGCGGCCCAGCGCGTCCTCGTACAGCGCGAGCAGCAGTTCGTGCTTGCCGTCGAACTGGAGATAGAAGCTGCGCAATGACTGCCGGGATCGGTCGACGACCTCCTGCACCGTGAAATCCGTACTGCCCTTCTCGGTGATGATCGCCTGTGCCGCGTCCAGGAAGCGTTGCACTCGCTGCCCGGCCCGCATCTTGGCGGTGCGCAGCGACCGCTCCACGGCGCGCTGTTTCCAGGCAGGCTCGCGCCGCCCCTCCACGTCAGTCATGGTCGCCGCGTCCCGCGCGCCGACTCGCCCGCACTCGCCGCGAACCACGCATCACCGCATGATACCCGTTCGGAACCATCATTCTTCTCCTACGGCGCTTAGTGTCTAGGAAGTGAAACTACTATTATCTTGAATGAAGAACCATATTCTCAATACGATGCGAGGGAACTGGTTCCGACATCGTCGAGGAGGGCGATCGGATGTTGCTGGAGTTCGACTCCGATCAGCGGTTATGGCGCGACACCGTGCGCGAGGTGGTCGCACGGCACTGTCCCGTCGCGCTGATCAGGGACATCGCCGATCGTGGCGCGGATGCCGGGCCCCTGTGGAAGGTCTATCGCGACCAGGGATGGACTGCGCTGACCGATCCGGGTGACATGGTCGAGCTGACGATCGTGCTGGAAGAACTGGGGCGGGCCACCGATCCGACCCCGTACCTGGCCACGATGACCCACTACGCGCCGCTGGCCGCTGAGACCGAGCCCGCGGTGGCGGGAACAGCGGTGTTCGACGGCATCTCGGCGCACCGCGACGGGGCGGGGTGGATCTTGAACGGCACCGCCCACGTGCTCGACGGCGATCGAGCCGAACGCCTGGCGGTCGCCACCCAGGCGGGGGTGTTCGTGCTTCCCGCCGACCGAGTCGCCGCGCGCCGGATCACTGTCTTCGACCCGCTGCTGCACGTCGCCCAGGTGACGCTGGAACAGGTGCGCGCCGGTGCCGACGACCGACTCGACCGCGATGTGCGCCACGCCAGGGAAGTCGCGCTGACCGGCCTCGCGGCCACCATGGTCGGGGCGTGTCAGCGGGTGCTGGACCTGGTTGTCGAGCACGTCGGCGTACGCCGCCAGTTCGGGAAGCCGATCGGCGCGTTCCAAGCGGTCGCGCACAAGGCCGCCGATATGCATGTCGCCGTCCAGCGTGCCCGCGCGCTGACCTACTGGGCCGCACTGACCATCTCGGCGGGCGATCCCCGGCGGCATCTGGCCGCCGTCATGGCCAAGGCGGCCGCGGGCGAGTGCCAGGCGGTGGTCTTCCGGCACGGCCTGCAACTGTTCGGCGCCATGGGCTACACCTGGGAGAACGATGTGCAGTTCGCGTTGAAACGGGCCAAGGCCGGGGAACTGCTCCTCGGCGGCGCCGACGAGCATCGCGCCACGATTGCGAGGGAGTACCGTGCAGCTGACCTTCGATGACGATGTGGAAGCGTTCCGCGCCGAGTTCGTCGAGTTCCTCGACCGGCATCTGCCGCCGGAGGCCGCGGCGGGCGGACGTCCGCGGTCGACTTCTCACGTTCCCGACTGGGCGCGGCGGTGGCAGCGGATGTTGTTCGAGCACGGCTGGCTGGTGCCGGGCCACCCGCCGGAGTTCGGTGGCCGCGATGCTGGGATCCTGCAGCAGTACGTGCACCGCGAGGAGTTGGCCCGGCGCGGCATCTACGAGCACTTCAATCCGCAGGGCGTCGGTATCGTCGCCGCGTCGCTGATCACTTTCGGGACGCCGGAGCAGCAGCGGCGCTGGGCGGTGCCGATCCTGCGCGGCGACCTCACCGCCTCGCTCGGGATGAGCGAGCCGGACGCGGGTTCGGATCTGGCCGGCCTGCGTACCAGGGCGGTGCTGCGCGGTGACCGGTTCGTCGTGGACGGGCACAAGATCTGGACCTCGGGTGCGCACGATGCCGATGTCCTGCTCGCGTTCGTGCGGACCGATCCCGACGCGCCGAAACATCAGGGCATCTCGGCCCTGCTCATTCCGACCGATCTGCCGGGAGTGCGCTGCCAACCGTTCGCCTCGGTCTGCGATCCGGACGACCTGGACTTCAACGAGGTGTTCTTCACCGCGGTCGAGGTACCAGACGAGAACCTGATCGGCGAGCTGAACAAGGGCTGGCGGGTGGCCAACGGATCGCTCGGGCACGAGCGCACGCTGCTGTGGCTCAGTTTCGCCGACCGGCTGGACGGTCTGCTGGCCGATTTCCGGCCGGATACGGCCGTGGCCGCCGATCGCTACGCCGGCCTCGTCCTCGACGCGCACGCGCTGCGCCTGCTCGGATCGGACGCGCTCGCCAAGGCCGCCCGCGGCGAGGACGCCGGGGCCGCACTCTCGGTGCTCAAATTGCTGGGATCCGAAGCGGTGCAACGCGGAGCCGAGCACGCGTTGGCTGCCGCGGGGCCGAACGGGTTGCCGCATCCCGATGTCACCGCGCGGCACAGTGTGTTCAACCTGGAAGAGACGGCGCCGAGCTGGTTCGAGCGGTTCGTGCGCAGTTTCGCGGGCACCATCGCGGGCGGCACCTCGGAGATCCAGCGCAACATCATCGCCGAGCGCATCCTGGGCCTGCCCCGTCGGTGACGGTCCCGCCGGTCGGCGT
>NZ_JBHVDM010000180.1:0-3631 GCF_042802775.1 Nocardia sp. NPDC057455
CGCGACGGCCACTCGGACGCGAGCCGGGCCGCGAACGGGCGGATGCTCGGTCTCGCTTCGCTCGGAAGGCGTGGTGGGGTGCGTTTGGGCGCGTGGGTTGCAAGGGCTCGCTGTTGGGTGCATGCGGTTTGTAGTGGCTGGGTGTCGGCTCGGACGCGAGGCGGGCCGTGAACCGCGCTGCTCGGTCTCACTTCGCTCGAAACCGAGTGGTCGCGGGAAGCGGTTGAAGGGCAGCTCGGAGGCGGGTGACTTTCGAGGCTTGGTTCCGGTGGGGGCGTTATAGATGCCGGGTGGTGTCGATGCCCAGGGACATGCCCGCGAGGCCGCGGCGACGGACGGCGAGTTTGTCCGCCACCTCCAGCAGGGCCTTGGCAGCGGGGTTTTCCGGATCGCGCAGCACGATCGGGGTGCCTTCGTCGCCCGATTCACGCAGCGCCTGTTCGATGGGGATCTGACCGAGCAGCGGCACGGTCGCACCCACGGCGCGGGTCAGCCGGTCCGCGACCGCCTGGCCGCCGCCGGAGCCGTACAGGTCCATCCGGGTGCCGTCCGGCAGGTCCAGCCAGGACATGTTCTCCACCACGCCCGCGATGCGCTGGCGGGTCTGCAGCGCGATCGCGCCCGCCCGTTCGGCTACCTCGGCGGCGGCGGGCTGCGGGGTGGTGACGACCAGGATCTCGGCTCCCGGGATCAGCTGGGCGATGGAGATGGCGACGTCGCCGGTGCCGGGCGGCAGATCGAGCAGCAGGATGTCGAGGTCACCCCAGAACACGTCCGCGAGGAACTGCTGCAGCGCCCGGTGCAGCATCGGGCCGCGCCACACCACAGGCGTGTTGCCCTGGGTGAACTGGGCGATCGAGATCATCTTCACGTCGTGCGCGATCGGCGGCATGATCATCCGCTCGACCTGGGTGGGCCGAGCATCGGTGCCGAGCATGCGCGGAACGGAATGACCGTAGATGTCCGCGTCCAGCACGCCGACCGACAGGCCGCGCGCGGCCATGGCGGCGGCGAGGTTCACCGTGACGCTGGATTTACCGACGCCGCCCTTGCCGGAGGCGACCGCGTAGACGCGGGTCAGCGAGCCGGGCTGGGCGAACGGGATGACCGGATCGGCCGAGTCGCCGCGCAACTGCTTGCGCAGTGCGGTGCGCTGCTCGTCGTCCATCACGTCGAGGTCGACGGTGATGGCGCCCACACCCGGCACATCGGCGACGGCTTTGGTGACCCGCTGCTGGATCTCCGTACGCAGGGGGCAGCCTGCCGTCGTGAGATAGATCTCCACATGGACATCGCTACTTGCGCCGATGACGACGCTTTTCACCATGCCCAGTTCGGTGATCGGCTTGCGGATCTCCGGGTCGTCGACCTTCGCGAGGGCACCCCGCACATCCGATTCCGTAACGACTGGCATGGCAGGAATTTTAGGCGTGTCAAATTTTCGGCAGGTCCGCGGGCCGGGGTGCGACCCCTGTGCTGTAGGAGGTCTCCCAGGCCATGACGTTCGCGACGTAGGCCATGGAGTGGTTGTAGCGCAGGATCGCTTTGGACTGTTGGGCCAGGTCACGCATGTTCAAGCCGCCTTCGCACAGGTACTTGCCGGCGGTCAGCGCGGCGTCGAACAAGTTCTGCGGATCGGCGATGCCATCGCCGTTGCCGTCGGCCGCGTAGCGCTTCCAGGTGTCGGGCAGGAACTGCATCGGGCCGATCGCGCGGTCGTAGCCGTCCAGGCCGTCCAGCGCTCCGTCGTCGGAGTCGCGGATGACGTGGTTGCCGGTGAGCGAGCCGTCCAGCACGGGGCCGTAGACGGGGCTCAGCGGGTTGCCGTCGGCGTCGGCCTTGCCGCCGAACGCGTGAGTGGACTCGACCCGGCCGATGCCGGCCAGCAGCGACCACGGCATGCCGCACACGGGGTTCTCCGCCGCCAGGACCCGTTCCGCGTTCTGATAAGCGGCGACGGCCACGCCGGGGACGCCCAGCGGCCCGGTCGGCAGCCCGGCGACTCGCCTGCCACTCGGCAGCGCAACGGTTTTCACCACGGGTGTCGCGGTGGGCGCGGCCTTGGCCATTGCGTGTGCGAGGAACTCGGTCCCGGCGACGGGCTCGACGGCCGCCTGCGGCCTGGCGCCCTGCACGTCCTGATGATCATCCGGTGTATGGACCGCGGCCGCGAGAGGTACGGCGTCGCCGACCTCGGAGGCGGCGGTGACGGAGACGAGCCCAGCGGGAACCAGTCCGGTCAACGCGATGACGGAACTTCGTCTCACGGTGGCAGGCGGTTGTTTACGATGACGCCCCACGGTGTGGTGACCCTCCCATGACTCGCTGTGAGCCCTTTGTTACGGACCAGGGGAGAGGCTACCGCATCCGAGATCTTTTTGTTACTGCTTCGTGATCTGATGCGAGGTTTGAATTACTGGGGCGCGGGCGGTAGTGCGGGAAGAGGAATGACGATGCCGAACGGCAAGGTGATCGCCGGCTGCGGCGAAGGCGTGATTTCGCCGCCGGGCGCCGGTTCGGCTTCGGGTTCCGGGGCGGGCGGGGTGGTGGTAGCGGGTTCGGTATCGCTGCGCGGCGCGCTGCCGGGAGCGGGGAGGTCACCGGGGATGGGCGCGGATTCGGTGGTGGCCAGCGTGGTGTCTGGCTGCACGCATCCGGCGGCTGCCTGGTCCGGGGCGACGGGCTGCCCGGGCGCACCGGCATCGGCGGGCCTGCCCGCCGCGGCGGGATCGGCCGGGCCTGCGGGATCGCGGGGTCCGGCCGCCGCGCCGCCGTAGGGCTGCTGCGGTGCGAGCGGTACGCGCGCGGTACCGGGTAGGTCCGGGAACGGCATCGGTGCGGGAAGGGATTGCCCCGCACACGGATTGACCGGCGGTGGAGGCGGGCAGAAGATGCCGCACGGAATGGGCGGCAAACCCGGGATCGTGATCATCACCTGCGTCGGCTGCTGTCGCGGCCGCGGGGCGGGTGCCTGGCCCGCCGCCCGCGCCTGTTCGGCTGGATCGGTGGCCGGGGTGGTCGTGCGCACTGCGGACATCTCCGAGCCCGGCGACAGCGCTCCCGGCGGTATGAGATCCGGCGAGATACGCACCTGCGTCGGCGAACCCCCGGACCGATACGCCGCCGACCAACTCAGCACATTCGCCGCATACGCCATCGAGTTGTTGTACCGCAACACCGCCCGCAACTCCTGCGCCGGATCCCGCAGATCCAAACCCCCCGAACACAAATACTTCCCCGCCGCCACCGCCGCATCGAACACATTATGCGGATCGGCCACCCCGTCCCCATTTCCATCCGCGCCATACGCCCCCCACGTCCCCGGCAAGAACTGCATCGGACCCAACGCCCGCACAAACCCCCCATCCGCCGCCTTGATCACCTCATTACCCGGCAAACTCCCATCCAACGCCGGACCGAAGATCGGCGACACCGTCGTACCCGCCGCATCCGTACGCCCACCCCGCGCATGACCCGACTCGATCCGCCCGATCCCCGCCAGCAAACTCCACGACAACCCACACCCCGGCACCGAGGACCCCAACGCCAACTCCGCATTCCGATACGCCGCCAACACCACCTCCGGAATCCCCAACGCACCCCCCGCCGCGGGCAACCTGACCTCCTGCAA
>NZ_JBHVDM010000181.1:0-3567 GCF_042802775.1 Nocardia sp. NPDC057455
CGCCGGTGCCGCCCTCCCCGCCTTCCGCTTGTTCGCCTTCGATCGGCGCGCCGGGCTCAATCCCGTCCGAGCGCGTGCGCCAGCTCCTTCTTCGTCATCTTCGATCGGCCTTCGACTTTGCGTTTCTTGGCCTCGTTGTACAGCTGGTCGCGCGTCGGCCCTTGTGCGCCGCTGTGCGAACGCTTTCCGCCGCGCTGCTGCGGCGACTTGTCGTCGGTCGATGTCTTGCTCGCAGTCTTGGACTGCCCGGACTGGGCGCGATTCTTGTTGACCGTGCGAGCAGCGATCTCCTTCGCGCGATCGGTGCTCGCGCCGCGGGTTTTCGCCGAGTCCTTGATGTGCTCGTATTGGCGTTCCTGCTTGCCGGTCCAAGCCTTCGGCATGTGATCACCTCCTGTAATCGCGGTCTTACCCCGCATATCCGCACGCAATCCGGTTGCTGCCGGTCGCCTGCTGTATCGGCCCCGAGCGCTCGGCCCATCTGCCGTGTTCGTGGCGACCGACAGCCACCGAGGTGCGCGATCCGTCAGCAGTTGGACGGCGCGGGCTCGCCGCGAACCCGCCCTTCGAGCCACGCCAGCACCGCAGGAGCGCCGACCGCAGCCGCGGACAGATGGTCGATGGCGGGCACGTGCACCATCTGCCACCGCACCCCGGCCGCGCACCAGCGGCGGGCGGTGTTGTCGATGGACTGGAGCGGAATCAGCGGGTCGGTCGGCGAATGCCACTCGAAAATCGGGATTCTCGGGGCGCCGCCGTAGAGCTCCACGCTGTTGTCCTCCACCACCGACCAGGCCTCGGGCATATTGAAGACCGAGGCCTGGTCGGTCATCTCGCGCGCACTGCCGCCGGCGCCGATGGCGAGGATCTCGTTGGTGCAGCTGTTGGCCATGGCGTCGCGGAGCGCGCGGCCGCGTGCGTTGAGATTCGAGCTGATCTGTACCTGCTCGGGGTACTCCCGCTCCAGGCCGATCGCCGCCGCCATCGCCAGACCGAACGCCGGGTGCGGCTCCAAACCCAGGCCCTCCGCCATCGCCACCAGGTTCATCGGGGCGCCGCCGATCGCCGCGCCCGCGAGCTGCAGCTCCGGTGCGTAGGACGGTTGCAGCGCGGCCGCCCACGCCGTGGCGAGCCCACCGCCGGAGTAGCCGGTGAGCAGCGTCGGGCTGGTCTGCAGAGCCAGCTCGGGGAGCTGTTTGGCCGCCCGGAGGCCGTCCAGCGTGATCTGACCACCCAAACGTCCGGCTCCGAGGGCGAATTGCGGTCCCAGATGGTCCGGCAACGCGATACTCCACCCGCGCGTCAGCAAGACGTTCAGCATCGGCGTCGTCGCCGACAAGTTCACGTCGTTGCTGTAGAGCAGGTGCGAGACCGCGCAGCCGGTGCCGAGGGAATTGATGAAGTGCTGATACGACAACAGGGGCATGCCGGGCTGCTGAAAGGCGGGGGTGAGAACCGTGGTGGTCGCCGCGATCGGGGCGCCCCGCGAATTGGTGGAGCGGAACTCGATCAGCCGGACGGTGGCGCCGGGGAACCCGGCCAGCGGCGGCAGGATCCGAGTCTCGAGCACGTCACCGGGTTGATGGGCCGCGAGATTACCCGGGGCGGCGTAGAACGGGTCCGGATCGGGCGCCGGATATACCGGTTCCGCGGCGGCCGTCGTCGCCAGCAGGAGCGAGAGTGCCATTCCGCCGAGCGCGCCGAGCGCGCGTGCTGGACCTGTGCGTTTACTGCGGGGGAAACGAAGAAACGGACGAGTCACGACCTTGACCTCCAGAGGTAGTTCGTCACATTCGTCGACCAGTGGCCTGCATCCGAGTGCCTCGTTTGGCAAACTATCAGCGACATTCTGAGGCCGGTGTGAAATCTGCTGAAAAACCTTCTGGCGACGAGTGGAATCGCGAATCTTGCCAGGTTCCGGCGGAGTATCCTGATGTGCAGCAATCAATCAGCCATTTTTTGGCTCGACACTTCGGCGGACGGTGCGCCGCGGACGACGCGGGTTTGAGCCCCGTCACGGATGATCCGACGACACCCGCCCGGCTGTCTCCGCGCGGTCGGACGGCATCCGGTCGGTCGGGGGGTTGCGACGCGGGGCCGGCACGGCTTGGCTGGATCACATACACAGTGACGAGGTGCAGGACGAAGGAAGGAGCGGTCATGTCCAAGACAGCAACCGAGAAGGTCCGCGCATCCGGTTCCCAAGCACGGGAGACGGCACCGCCGGTGCCCGGCGCCGAGGCCGAACCGAAGGCCGGGTCGCACCCCGCGACCACCGCGCGTGCCAGGTTGCGCGTACCGGTTCCCACGGTCGGCATGCGGATGGCGCGCGTTCCGCTTCCGCCCGGGACGCGCACCGTGGCGACCGGAGTTTCGTCGGCGACCACGGCGGTGCGCAATCGGGTACCGGACCGGGAGTCGCTGCTCTATTTCGGCGGCCTCGGGGCAGCGGCGGTCACCGGGCTGGTGTCGTGGCCGGTCGCCGGGGCGATCGGCGTCGGCGTCTGGGTGGCCGAGCATGCCCGTCGTGCTCCGGACAGCGTGCGGACCCGGGACGAAGGGTGATCTGACCGGCGGGCTCGCTCCCCGTCTATGCCGCCACCTGCGTCCCTGGTTGCTGTCGGTACGGACGCGCGCGGAAACCGGCGGTCGCCGGTGGGGCGAGGTCGCGTGGCCGCGGGCCTCGAACGCGGCCCGGTGCGGTGGATTTCGAACGACATCCGCGCGCGAAATGCCCCGTAGCGTCTGTGCTCGTTGTGGCAGGTCGGTGTTTCGCGTGGTCGCGGTCCGTCGAAGATCGTGCTGATCGCACGGTGACGCCGGGGCGGGTGGACTCGCCTGCCAACGCGACGAGCGCCTCGATCACCTCGAGAAGACCGGTCTCGGCGCAGGTGAAAGCCCGAAATCCCGAAATCTCGATCATGTCGTGTTTCCGATCTTTCCCACGGGGTACCGCCCGAGGGTCATCGAGCGAAAGGGAGTGATGCACTATGCGCAAGACCATCGCGATCCCATTGACAGCCTTGGCCCTCACATTCGGCGGAGTCGGACTAGCCGAAGCGACCCCTGTTGCTGCGACCACACAGATGGCCCAAGACACCCACGTCGACGACGACCACAGTGACAAGACCGGCCTGTGGGGTCTGCTCGGTCTTCTCGGCCTCGCAGGCCTGGCAGGACTCGCTCGCCGCAAAGACAACCGCACCAGCACCACCACCGGAAACC
Organism: Nocardia sp. NPDC057455; assembly: GCF_042802775.1. NCBI lineage: Bacteria > Bacillati > Actinomycetota > Actinomycetes > Mycobacteriales > Nocardiaceae > Nocardia > Nocardia sp. NPDC057455. The sequence continues at coordinate 3,226 of NZ_JBHVDM010000181.1, forward strand.
GCCCGCGCCAGCCCTGACGCATCATCGGCCGAGGGCCCCGGTCAGGTGACAGGGGCCCTCGGTCGGGATACCCGCTACCGGGCTCGCGGGACCACGAGCACAACAAGTTCCGTTAGCGCACGATGGTGAGCGATGCCGAACGGACCGTGTCCGAAATGCGCAGCGCCGACCTGGTGGGACGCGCGGCGGTTTGCCCGGCGTCGCTGATCGAAATCCAGGGCGGCTCACCGAGGCTGAGCGTCGGCGACGAGGGTCCTGTTCGGAATCGGCCATCGGCCTGGATAACCTCCCAGGCATGCAATTCGGTGTGAATGTTCCCAACTTCGGTCCAGGCGCGACCCC
>NZ_JBHVDM010000182.1:0-3423 GCF_042802775.1 Nocardia sp. NPDC057455
CACGGTAACAAGGGTGTGATCGGCAAGATCCTCGCGACCGAGGACATGCCGTTCATGCCCGATGGCACTCCGGTGGACATCATCTTGAACACCCACGGTGTGCCGCGGCGTATGAACATCGGCCAGATCCTGGAAACCCACTTGGGCTGGATCGGCAAGACCGGCTGGAACATTCAGCTTGCCGATGGCACGCGCCCGGACTGGGCGAAGCGACTGCCCGACGAGTTGTTGTCGGCGACGCCGGATACGAATCTCGCGACACCGGTCTTCGACGGTGCCCGCGAGGAAGAACTCGCCGGCTTGCTGGCCTCGACGCTGCCCAATCGCGACGGCGACGTCATGGTCGGAGCAGACGGAAAGGCGACGTTGTTCGACGGCCGCACCGGTGAGCCTTTCCCGTACCCCATCGCGGTGGGTTACATGTACATCTTGAAGCTGCACCACCTGGTCGACGACAAGATCCACGCGCGCTCGACCGGTCCGTACTCGATGATCACCCAGCAGCCGCTGGGTGGTAAGGCGCAGTTCGGTGGTCAGCGTTTCGGTGAGATGGAGTGCTGGGCCATGCAGGCCTACGGTGCGGCGTACACGCTGCAGGAGTTGTTGACCATCAAGTCCGACGACGTGGTCGGTCGCGTGAAGGTCTACGAGGCGATCGTCAAGGGCGAGAACATTCCGGAGCCGGGCATTCCGGAGTCGTTCAAGGTCTTGCTCAAGGAACTCCAGTCGCTGTGCCTCAACGTCGAGGTGCTGTCGGCAGGCTCCGCGATCGAGTTCCAGCACAGCGACGACGAGATCGATCGCACCGCCGCCAACCTGGGGATCAACGTATCCGGCAATGAATCCGCTTCGGTGAACGATCTTTCGATCTGAGTAGGCTGTCGCGATTCAGGGCACCGCGCACGGAACTGTCGCGAGACTCCGTGCGCGGTGCACCGGACCATGTGCGGCGAGGGTCTGTGCCGCCACGGCGCAGTGCAATGCCATGGTCGGAAGTGAGCGACCGCGTCCGGCAGGGACACCGAACTCGCAGCACCACCACCGGCCGGCCGGGTAACCGGCCGGAACCGTTATACCCGCGAGGCGTCGTTGGACGGCGGCTTGACCACGCCGACAAGCGATCCCGCGTTCATGGAATAGCTGTTGGACTTCAATTGATCGCTGGAATTGCCTTCGATTGTGGTGATCCGGCCGGTGCGGGGATCCACGGACTCCACGATTCCCACATGGTCGGGGGTTCCGTCACCCTCCCAGTCGAAGATGATCATGTCGCCCTTCTGGGCATTCGAGATATTCGACGCCAACCCCATGTGCTTGGCGTCGTTCCAGATGGAAGGCACGTAGTTCTTATTGGTCCACTCGACGTTGTAACCGGCCTGATCCCATGTCCAGGTGGAGAAGGCCGCGCACCACGCGTCGTTGATGTTGTACGGGGCCTTATAGAGCTTGCCGTCCGGGCCACGGAACATCGGGACGTTGTTGCCTCCGCTCTCGGAGACACCGAGCGCCAGTTGCTCCCGCGCCTTCGCGATGATGTCGTCCCGCGTCCCCGTACCGCGGGACCAGGTGGCGTTGCTCGCGGTCGGCGCCCACGGTGACCGATTTCCGACATCCGGCGCGTTGCCATAGGGGTTGCGCGGGAGGTCCGGCATCATCTTGTAGATATTGCCCGCGTCCCTCTGCATACCGCTGTCCGCGTCCTCGATGGTGTCGTGCACACGGTCGACGCCCTCCAGGATCAGCTGCAGCAACCGGTTTTCCTCGGCTGCGGTCAAGTGCAAATTGCCATCGGGCAGACGGGTCAGCTGATGCTCCCCGGGTTCGCGGCTCAACTCGGTTTTGAGCCCGGCCACGATCCCTTTGACATCCTGGAACGCCTTGTTCGAGGTGTCGAAGCTCGCGATGGCCCTCTCGTTCACGCCGTTGTTCTGCGCTTGCAGTTTGGTTGTTTTGTCCAGGAACACACCGCGCTTGTCTTCGTAGCTGTCGACGAGCACCGACGATCCGGGATCGAGCGTCTGGGCGCCATCCTCGGTCAGCTTTTTACCGTCCGCGCTCAGAAGCTTTTCATCTGCCAGCCAAGCGATCATGTCCTTCTGCCCGCCGTCCCAGCCGGACGCGAACAGCACGATCGAATTCTGCATGTAAACGTTGGCCGCGTCGACGACCGCATTGAGACCATCGCTGGCATAGGCGGGATGCGGAAGGTCATCGAGATCTATGTCCGCAAGGGTCGTCATACACACCCTCCACTCGACGCGGTCCACACGGCCGGTCCCCGCAGGACAACGAACAACATCCGTACCTCTCTCGGCGAGAGTCTCCTGACGCATGCGGCGCACATGCGTTACCGCGAGTATCCGGCATTCCCGACATTGGCGACAGCGGCGCCGTCCGATACCCGGGTGAGCCGCTTGCCGAGCAACGATTCGGGTGCCGAAACACCTCGCCCGAGAACCGCTTTGCCTCAGAGGGTGAGGCGCACCATGTCCGCCGTGCGCGCCAGACCTGGGAACGCCTGCGGAGTCGACCTCGGATGCAGAGCATGTACCGCGAGCCGGAACATGACCGCGCGCAACAACATCTGCGGCCACTCCGGCAGGTCCGCCCAGCGTTCGAGCAACCCGTCGTCCGCGCCGCCCCAGGACAGGGCGTCCACCACGATCACTCCGGCCGCCCAGGGCGCGGGCCGCCAGTACGGGGTGATGTCGGAGAGACCTGGGACCTGCGCGCCCGCGAACAAGACGGTGCCGAACAGGTCGCCGTGCACCAGCTGCGGCGGCGTCTGCACGGGTTTGCGGAGAGTGGCCAGTTGACCGATCAGTTCGACGCTGCGCCGTCCGTCCGGGGACGTCGACAGTGACGCGCCGCCTGTGCGGAGGCTGCGCAGTGGCACCGGTTCCCACGCAGCCCGATCGGCCGCGACGAACACGTCCACGTCCACCCACGGCACGACCGGTGGCTGCGCCAGGAAGCGCGGCCGCTCCAGATGCGTCGTCGCCTGGTGCAGGCGCAGGGACACCGAGACCACCTCGTCGTGCCGTGGCTCGGGCGCGCCCTCCAGATAGGTGTCCGCGCGCCAGCCGGACACCACGTAGCGGCCGTCGGTCGCCCGCACCGGACGCGCCAGCCGCAGTCCGTCCACCTTCAGCGTCTCGCGGATCTTCGCCGACCACGCCGCGCGCGCGTGATCGGCGACCGGACTGAGCACCACGTCACCGAAGCGCCAGCCGCCTTCCCAGTCGCCGATCGAAACCGGGGTCACTTCGCGCAGACCGAACGTGGCACGCACATGCTCGGGAGGTTCCACAGAAGTCACGGCCGTACGGTACGTCGTGTCTGATTTGGCGCGCCTTCGGCGCGCCGTGGCTGTGTTGGTTTGGCAGCGCCTGCGGCGCTGCGTGTTCGCGGCCCCTTTGTGGC
>NZ_JBHVDM010000183.1:0-3333 GCF_042802775.1 Nocardia sp. NPDC057455
GCGGACTCCGATCGAGTACGAAATGATGCAACCGTCCATCCAACCCGTGGCCTGAAGTCCAGCATCTCGACTCCACGAAACCGGGGGAACATCAGGTGCTCCAGGAAGTGCGCGGCGCCCGCGACGGTCGGGCCCTCGTCGCGCGACCCGACTCCTACCCAGACGCCGACGGACGCCGAGCGGACCCCGGGCAGATGCTCGGTGACCACACGCAATCCACCGGGCAGCACGGTGCGCCGTACTCCGCTGTCCGAGTCCACCCGCAGCTCGAGTGACGAACCCCCCTGCCCGGTGCTGAGCAGAGGGGTTGTCGTCTTCTTCTTCGTCACAGGGACAAGTACTACTCGGTCCCGGCCGAGCCCGCATCGGCCGCGTCGTCGCCGGGCTCCTCGGCGTTCTCCTCGACCGGCACGAGCGAGATCTTGCCGCGGTTGTCGATGTCGGCGATCTCCACCCGCAGCTTGTCGCCGACGTTCACCACGTCCTCGACCTTGGCCACGCGCTTGCCGTTGCCCAGCTTGGAGATGTGCACCAGACCATCACGGCCCGGCAGCAGCGAGACGAACGCGCCGAAGGCGGTGGTCTTGACGACCGTGCCCAGGAAGCGCTCGCCGACCTTCGGCAGCTGCGGGTTGGCGATGGCGTTGATCGCGTCGATCGCGGCCTGCGCGGACGGACCGTCGGTCGCGCCGACGAACACGGTGCCGTCGTCCTCGATGGAGATGTTGGCGCCGGTGTCCTCGGTGATCTGGTTGATCACCTTGCCCTTGGGGCCGATCACCTCGCCGATCTTGTCGACCGGGATCTTGATCGCGGTGACGCGCGGCGCGTACGGGCTCATCTCGTCCGGGGTCGCGATGGCCTCGGCCATCACGTCCAGGATCGTGGAGCGCGCGTCGTGGGCCTGGCTCAGCGCACCGGCCAGCACCTGCGACGGGATGCCGTCCAGCTTGGTATCCAGCTGCAGGGCGGTGACGAACTGAGGGGTGCCCGCGACCTTGAAGTCCATGTCGCCGAAGGCGTCCTCGGCGCCGAGGATGTCGGTCAGCGCGACGTAGCGGACCTCTTCCTCACCCTGATCGTTGGTGATGGTGTCCGACACCAGACCCATCGCGATACCGGCGACCGGCGCCTTCAGCGGCACACCCGCGTTCAGCAGCGACAGGGTGGAGGCGCACACCGAACCCATCGAGGTGGAGCCGTTGGAGCTCAGCGCCTCCGAGACCTGGCGAATGGCGTACGGGAACTCCTCCTGGCTGGGCAGGACCGGGATCAGCGCCCGCTCGGCCAGCGCGCCGTGGCCGATCTCGCGGCGCTTGGGCGAACCGACCCGGCCGGTCTCACCGGTGGAGAACGGCGGGAAGTTGTAGTGGTGCATGTAGCGCTTGCTGGTCTCCGGGCCGAGCGAGTCGACCTGCTGGGCCATCTTCACCATGTCCAGAGTGGTGACGCCCAGGATCTGGGTCTCGCCACGCTCGAACAGCGCCGAGCCGTGCGCCCGGGGCACCACCGCGACCTCGGCGGACAGCGCACGGATGTCGGCGAGGCCGCGGCCGTCGATGCGGAAACCGTCGGACAGGATGCGCTGACGCACCAGCTTCTTGGTGACCGAGCGGAACGCCGCGCCCAGTTCCTTCTCACGTCCGGCGAAGTCGTCGACGAGCCGTTCGAGCACGGCGAGCTTGATCTGGTCGATCTTCTCCTCGCGCTCCTGCTTGCCGGAGATGCTCAGCGCCTCGCTCAGCTCGCGCTTGGCGGTGCCCTCGACGGCCTCGTACACGTCCTGGCCGTAGGGCGGGAAGAGCGGGAACTCCTCGGTGGGCTTGGCGGCCAGCTCGGCCAGGTCCTGCTGCGCGCGGCACAGGCGGGCGATGAACGGCTTGGCGGCCTCGAGGCCCTCGGCGACGACGGCCTCGGTCGGCGCCTGCGCACCGCCCTCGATCAGCGCGATGACGTTGTCGGTCGCCTCCGCCTCGACCATCATGATCGCGACGTCGCCGGAGTCGACCACACGGCCCGCGACGACCATGTCGAACACGGCGCCCTCGAGCTGCTCGGTGGTCGGGAAGGCGACCCATTGGGACCCGGCCCCGTCGTGGATCAGCGCGACGCGCACGCCGCCGACCGGGCCGGAGAACGGCAGGCCCGCGATCTGGGTGGACGCGGACGCGGCGTTGATCGCCACCACGTCGTAGAGGTCCTTCGGGTCCAGGCTCAGCACCGTGACCACGACCTGGATCTCGTTGCGCAGGCCGTCGACGAACGACGGGCGCAGCGGCCGGTCGATCAGGCGGCAGGTCAGGATCGCGTCGGTGGAGGGGCGGCCCTCACGGCGGAAGAACGATCCCGGGATGCGGCCCGCGGCGTACATCCGCTCCTCGACGTCGACCGTCAGCGGGAAGAAGTCGAACTGGTCTTTGGGCTGCTTGCCCGCGGTGGTGGCCGACAGCAGCATGGTCTCGTCGTCCAGGTAGGCGACGACCGAACCGGCGGCCTGCCGGGCGAGGCGTCCGGTCTCGAACCGGATGGTGCGGGTGCCGTAGCTGCCGTTGTCGATCAGCGCGACGGATTCGTACACGCCCGGTTCGACCTCGACGGCCGTGCTCTTGCGTTCAGTTGTTTCGGTCATTCTTCTCTCTCAACCTCTCGTCTTCGCCGGCTCGAGCGCACGGTGGCGCGATCCGACTGTCGTCAGCCGTACCGGGTACGGACGCGCGGCAACCCTCCTGGCTGCGACGCGCGCACCCGGCCGAATCCCCTTGGAGACGGCGACGCGGAGGCGGTCATCGATCGAAGCCCGACGGCGCCAACTCGCTGCCGATAGGCCACTACCGAAGACCGACGCCACGCGGGCGGGTGCATACGGCTGTGCAATGTTGTCGTGCGCAGGGGGGCGATCCACCCCTATACACAAATAGCCAACGGTGCGATTGTACTTCTCCCCATCGGCTGAACCAGCGACCGCCTCCGACACTCACGTGTCGGGGGAGCCGCCCACCACTCCGCCTGTGTGCGGCGGGTCTACAAGCTCTGCCCCCACGAGTCGACCGAGCGGCTCGCACTAAGAGAGGCCGGTAGGAGACCCGCGCAAAATCGGCGCCCGCAACCCCGAGGGAGGCGCGAACTCCTAGCCACCGAACGCTGACTCGAAACCCTCGCAAGATCATCGCGCAGTGGCGCAAGGACCCGGCAGAGTCGACGAACGCCGATTGCCAGTGGGCCGCCTCCAAAGCAGCAAAACCCACGACCACACCCAAGGCATACGCCGGACCGTGCGGTCACTCCCCACGCGCCCACACCGGCGCAGCTCCCGGTCTCGAGCGAAGCGAGACC
>NZ_JBHVDM010000184.1:0-3315 GCF_042802775.1 Nocardia sp. NPDC057455
CGTTCGTGGGAGGCTCCGCAAACTGTCGTGGCTGCCCGAGCGGGTGATGGCCGGGTTCAGATCGTCAGCAATCAGCGATTGCGCCTACCCCGGATGCCACCGGAGGGATAGCGCAGCGCGTTCATCATCTGCTCAACGGATCGAGGATCGCTGAGCCCCTTTCTTGTCGCCGCCAGTTACCGGGTAGCACTCCCGGACGACGGCAAACGTCACATTCGCACATACCAGCGGGAGCACGTCGGTGAGCGGTCACGACCACCGCCCCGCACCCGCTACCGAGGCCCTCGACGAACTCGACACGCCCGACGGCTTGCGCGCCCGGCTCGGCCTGGCCGACCCAGGCCGGTTGCCGCGCGTGCTGGCCGCGCTCGGCCCGCGCGCACTGCGCCTGGCCCGAGACCGCGTCGACGCTGCCATCACCTACCTCGTACCGCCCGAACACACCGCACAGGCGCGCGCGATGGTCGGGCCGGACCGGGCGTTGCTGGTCGAACAGGCCGTCGTGGTCGGTGCCGATGACGAGGATGCGCGGGCGCGGGCACATGTCGGCGCCTACCTCTCCACCCGGGATACCGTGCGAGCTGGCGGCGACTCGGCTTCACCGAGGCCGACCTCGCCGGCCCGGCAGCGGCCGACTCGTCGACGCGCTGGTCGCCATCGGCGAAGACGCGGTGGATAGCCGACCAGCTCGCCGCCGGTGCCGATCATGTTTGTCTGCAAGCGCTACCAGCCGAGCCGTTCACCGTTCCGGCGCGACGGTGAAACTCTCGGCCGCCATGGAATCGACCAGAACCGATTCGAACATCCCCGAATCGGAGTAGCCGCTGGCAAGGTTCGGCGCGAGGTCGGCTTCCGTCCGCCCGAAGAACGATCTGGTTGTGCGTCCGAGGCGATCTCAGGACCCCTCCGTTCGGGCGGCATCGTCGTCGCGTGTTGACCACTTCATCTGTCACTTGACCAACCAGTTGCCACTGCCTCAACGATGGGGCGGGCATCGAACACGCGCTCAGTCGGCCTACTCGACCCGCATGCAGCCTACGAATGATGGCTCAGGTGAGTCCGGCGACTTCTTGGGCGATGGCCGCGAGTCGGGTTTGGGCGGCGGAGACGACGCCGTGGCGGTTTTTGTGGGCTTCTTCGTAAGCGACGATCGCCCGGATGTCGGCGGGGTCGGTGAGTTCTTTGACCTCGGCGACGGCTTGGGAGACGTTCAGCTCGTCATAGTCGCTGATGGGCAGCTCCTCGGGCTCGAGCACGCCGGTGCTGGTGCGGATCGACCGCAGGGCGTCGGCGGCGGTGTCGGCGCCTTCGCGGCGGGTGACCTGCTCGGCGGTCTCCAGCGCGGCGTCGCGGGAAGCAGACAGTGTCTTGGCAGCGACATTCCCGGCGCGTGCCCCTTGAGCCAGTAGGCCGCCCAGGGCGGGTGGGGTGGCGCGCACTGTGTCCAATGCCCGGTCCAGGCCGCGGGTCGACAATGTGACCGGGAGGTTGAACAGCTTCACCGCGGTCCCGGCCGCGGACTGCAAGGGGGTGCGGCGCAGCGCGGCCGGCCCGCCAAGAGCGTCCTCGGCCAGGACGGTGGTCAGCCAGTCGACGGTGGCCGAGTGCGCGGTGATCAACCGCTGCGCCAACGCCACCACTTCGCGCTGTCCGGCGGCGGTGGCGAGGGCTTTGATGTAGCGGGCGCGGTCGACCAGTTGGTGTTCCAGAGCCAGGTCACCGAGCAGGGCCTCGTCGAACGGTAGGGCCTGCTCGACCATCGCCTTGACCGCGGCGGCGGCTTGGCCGAGGAACGGGGCGACCAGTTCCGGAACGCCGCCCAGGTCACGGATGGCGGCCTCGATGGATTCGGAGCGGGCGCGGGCGTTGTCGGCGTTCTCGGACAACTCGCGGCGCACCGCATCGGTGCGGGCTTGGGCGATGCGGGTCTCGGCGACCTGGATTTCGGTGTTGGTCAGCGACAGCACAGTGCGTAGCTGCGCGAGCAAGGTTGTGGTGTCTGGTGTGCTCATTGCGGATCTCGTCCCTCCGGTGTTGACAGCATCGGGTCGGCGCAAAGGTGCACCACTCTCGGCACTACCCACCGCTATCGGCCAGTAACATCCCCCTCCTGCCGGCACAAGCATGGCCATCTTCGACGATTCGCGGCGCCCCGGGCCCGGCGCCTCCGGCTTGGGTGCTGAGCATGGGTGGTGTGGAGCGATGAGCCTGCTCGCCATTTTCGGGCGCGGGTTCCGGAACGCTGCTGGAAACGCACCGAGCTCGAAACCGGATGTTGAGGGCTGGTGTGCCGCGGTGGGCGTGTCTGCCGAGGTCCGGACGCTGAGACTGCGACCATGGGGGACCATGTCCAGTGCGAACGAGACAAAGACCGCACGCCAACGTGACAGACGGTTCTGGCGTGGCTCCGACTGGCGCATACCGCGGAGTGAGGATGCGTTGGTCACGACGATGCAGGCTGAGATCTGGCATCGCCGATATCCACCCTCTTCGGTGATGCAGGCTTTGGGCACCCGATGCGGCCATCCGGTGCCCGCGTCGGACATGCGAGTGTTCGCCGGACTGGACAGCATGCTGCGAGTCTGCGGCTGGACGTTCATCAAAGAATGCTCCGGCCCGCAAATCCTGACCTGGAGCTACGGGCCTTCCGACGCCGGAGCGGCCTACCTCGACCGCGGACGAGAACCCATTACCACCATCGTGGCCATCCTCGACCGCTCCATCCCGACGGACACCGTGCAAGACTGCGCGGTCGAAGTTCTGCTGGTCGGCGTGCCGCGCGGGCAGAGCCGCCGCACCACGCTGGCCGGGCTCACCACCCATCTCGGAGCCATCGAGACCTACCGGCCCGGTGATCGCATTCCGATTCCATTCCCGACCGGCCCCGCTCGACCCCCGAGCATGTGAGCGACACCGGACGACCGGACCCGCCGCAGGGGGTGTGCAGGGCCCAGATCGCCCTCCGGCCATGCGACAGCTCAACCGGGCCCACAAGCAAAGGAGAACGTCACGTCCCCTCGCACCTACCTCGTCCGTCTCGATCCGTATCTCCGAGGCGACAGTGCGACGCCGCGCGGGGTGCGGACGCAGTTCTTCGACTGGCTCGCCACCACCGACGCCGAGGTCGTCCAACTCTGCGGCGCCGACCGCGTCGTCATCTCTGCCCCACCAGAGGTCATCGACCAGATCAGAAACCTCGAGTACGTCCTTGACGTCGAGCCACACGACTAGTGTTCCGCGCCTGAATCCGGATTTCAGGCGCGGAACACTAGTCGTGGCGGGCGCCGGGCCCGGCCGGCGCGGGAACGCCTCGGC
>NZ_JBHVDM010000185.1:0-3193 GCF_042802775.1 Nocardia sp. NPDC057455
CCCCGGGCAGCGTCCGGTGCCGCCGCGCTTCCGATGCAACCCCGGGGGGCCGGTCGCCGCGACGAACCCCGGCGACCGGCCCGGCCGGTCGTGCGAACTCAGGCGCAGGCCGCCGACTGCTGGCCGAGGTTGGTCAGCATGGTGCAGGCCCACGCCTTCTGGATCTTCCACTTGCCGTTGTCGGCGACGAACGGCACGTCGACGATGTTCTCCTGGCCGTTGAGGATGAACTTGGCCTTCGCGTTCACACTGTCACCGAACGAGGTGACGTCGGTGACCTCGATCTTCACGTCGGCGCCTGCCGCGGCCTGGGACAGGCGATCCGGCAGCGTCGGATCGGCTTCGGCGCCCTGGACGTTGTCCAGCTTCTCGGAGGCGGGCACCGACGGGTCCAGCGCACGGGAGAGGGCGGTGTTCAGCTCCGCGGGGGTCGGGACCGGCGGCAGGTTCGCGCTCGCGGTCGCCGACGCCTTGGCGCTGGTCGACGTCTTGGCGGCGGGCTTGCTGTCCTTGTCGTCGCCACCGCAGGCGGTCAGGCCAAGCGCGGCGACGATGGCCAGCCCGGCGATCGCGATGCGTCCAGTCTTACGAAGCTTCAACTGCTCGTCCTTTGCGTTCGAGAGGTCCGTGTCGTGTTCCACCTTGACAGCCGCCACCCGAACCGGCGGCGCTGCACGAGGTCCCAGGCTACCGGCACCGGGCGGCGCCGCCGAAGATCCACACGGACCGACGATGGTCGTCGGCAGCGAACGTACGCGCCCGGCCGGGCGATGTCGAGCCGCGGGCCCGGCGGTCAGAGCAGGCTGCCCAGCGGATCGGCCCGGGTCAGCTCGGCGTCGGCGGCGGCGAAGGTACGCGCGGGACCCGGCCCCGTGGAACGGGTTTCGAAGCGCACGGTCACCACACCGAGCCCGGCGCCCTGCACCCAGCCGTGGCCGTGCTCGGGATGCGTCACGTCCATGCCGGGATGCCAGACCGCCACGGGCGGTGCGGGGTTCGCGATATGCGAGGCTGCGCCGAGTTCCGCGGAGCGCGCCGGTTCGGCCGCGACGATCTCGGCGGCCGGGCCGCGATCCAGTTCGGGGAACAGCGACTCCTGGCGGACCGTCGACAGGCCGCCGTAGCCGACGCCGACGAGACGGATCGGGCCCAGTTCCCGCGGGTCGAGCGCCGAACGTTGCGCGGCGGCGGCGAGAGTGGCCAGGTCCTCGGTGGCGTAGGGCAGAGTGAAGGAGCGGGTGACGATGCTCATATCGGACTTCCTCAGTTTGAGCACAACTGTGCGCGCCGCGCGCCCGTCGCCGGTCAGGCGACGGTGCGCCGCCGCGGCCATGGCCTCGATGGCCGGGCGCAGTTGCTCGAGGCTGACGATGTCGGTCTCGTAGGTGGTCTCGGCGCTGATCTGCTTCGCCTCGGTGCGTTCGGTGACCGGACGGTCATCGATGCCGCGCGCCAGCCGGTGCAGCGCGGCGCCCACACTGCCACCGAGAATCGACATCGCCTCCGATTCCGGCAGGGCGGCGAAAGCGCCCACCGTCTCGATACCGAGCGAACGCAATCTGCCCTCCGCGACCGGCCCGATCCCCCACAACTTGCGCACCGGCAGCCCCGCCAGCAGCCGCGGCTGCTCGACCGGCGAGATCACCCGCACCCCATCGGGTTTGGCCAAGCCGGAGGCGATCTTGGCCAGTTGCTTTCCGGTGCCCGCGCCCACCGACGCGGTCAGCCCGGTCCGTTCGCGCACCACCGCGCGCAATTCCTCGCAGAACGCGTGCACCCGCGCGACCGTCACACCGGCCAGCTCGGCGGGCTCGCCGAACGCCTCGTCGTACGACAGCGTCTCCAGCACCGGGATCCGGCTGCGCAGCGCGTCGAAGACCTGCCCGCTGACCACGCTGTAGACCGCCCCGCGCGGCGGCACCACCACGGCGGTGGCACCGACCAGCCTGCGGGCCTGGTGCATCGGCATCGCCGACCGGGCGCCGAAGACCCGCGCCTCGTAACTGGCTCCGGCGACGACCCCGCGGCCACCGGTTCCGCCGACCAGCACCGGCCTGCCACGCAACGTCGGCCTGGTCAGCTGTTCGACCGAGGCGAAGAACGCGTCCATATCCATATGCAGAACCCAGCGGCGGGCGGCGCTGTCCGCGTCGGCGAGCGCCGGGAGAGGCCCCGGGCTCGCCGAGCCGACGCCGCGCGTTGTCCCGATCCCGGTCGACGGCGCGGCCGCGCGCTCGACGCTCGGTTTCTCGGTACGCACGGGTGCAATGTACGCCCGCCCACCGACAGCTCGGGACCGGCGGTGACGCTGTCGGATGGCTGTGCGCTAGCTGCCGGTTACCTGTCGGTATCGGAGCTTCCCGTGTCTCGTCTCCGGGTGGCCTTCCGTCCCGTCGCAGGGGCCTTGATCTGCCGTTTTCCACGCCGGATCGTGTACTCGACAGTCCTGAAATAAGCGCCGACGTGCCGCGGGGACGGAGCTTGGCGCACGGTCCGATATGTGATGATCGGACTCATGAATATCCGCAAGGCCGTCATCCCGGCCGCAGGTATCGGCTCCCGTCTGCTCCCGCTGACCAAGGCCATCCCCAAGGAGATGCTGCCGGTCGGCGACAAGCCGGTGATCGAGCACACCGTCCGCGAGCTGGTCGCTTCGGGCATCACCGACATCACCATCGTGGTCAGCGGCGGGAAATCATTGATCCAGGACCACTTCCGCCCCAACCCGGCGCTGGTGGCCCAGCTGCGCGCGGACGGCAAGACCGCCTTCGCCGACGCGGTCGAGGAGGTCGGCGAGCTGTCCCGGCTCGGCCACATCACCTACCTCGACCAGCACGGGCCGTACGGCAACGGCACCCCGGTGCTCAACGCCGCCCGCAATCTCGGCGACGAGCCGATGCTGGTGCTGTGGCCGGACGACGTGTTCGTCGCCGAGGTCCCGCGCGCCCAGCAGCTCATCGACGCCTACGAGGCCACCGGCGCGCCGGTCCTCGCGTTGATGCCGATGGATCCCGCCGAGTCGCAGCGCTACGGCGTGCCGGTGGTCGCCGACGATCAGGGCAACGGCCTGCTGCGCATCACCGGACTGCGGGAGAAGCCGAAGCCGAAGGACGCGCCGTCGTCGTTCGCCGCGATCGGCGGCTACGTCGTCACCCCCGGCATCATCGAGGAGCTGCGCAGGCAGACCGAAGCC
>NZ_JBHVDM010000186.1:0-2978 GCF_042802775.1 Nocardia sp. NPDC057455
CCAGGGACAGCGCCAGGAAGTTCCACAGTTGCAGCACCAGCTGGTGGGCCGCCACCGACGCGGCGCCGAACCGCGCGGCGACCGCCGCCGCCGAGACGAAGCACGCCTGGAAAGCGAAGCTGCGGGCGATGAGGTCGCGCCCGAGCACGAGCTGGGCCCGCATGACCGACCAGTGCGGGGCGAGCGGAACCCGTTCGCGGACCAGCGCGTCGAGGAACAGGACAGCGGTGACGGTCTGACCCGCCACGTTCGCCACGGCCGAGCCGGGCAGGCCCAGATGCGGCGCGCCGAGCAGTCCGTGCACCAGCGCGGGGCACAGGATGCCCGACACCACGAGTCCGGCGACCACGAAGATCAACGGTCTGCGCGTCTCCTGGATGCCGCGCATCCATCCGTTCCCCGCCATGGAGATCAGGATCAGCGGCACGCCGAACAGGGCGATCCGCACCCAGCCCAGCGCTTCCTCCGCGATGTCCCCACCGCCCGCGATGGCGCTGGTCACCGGCATGGCGAACGCTTGGATCAGGAGGAGGATGCCGACGCCGACGGCGACCGCGATCCAGGTGGCCTGCACGCCTTCGGCGACGGCTCCCCGGTGGTCGCCCGCGCCGTGGCGGCGCGCCGAGCGCGCGGTGGTGCCGTAGGACAGGAAGGTCAGCTGCGAACTCGTCTGCGCCAGGATCAGCCCGCCGACGGCGAGACCGGCCAGCGCGAGCGCGCCGAGCCTGCCGACCACGGCAAGATCGAACAGCAGGTAGATCGGTTCGGCGACCAGCACGCCGAGGGTCGGCAACGCGAGGCCGAGAATGCGCCGCGGTCCGGCAGCGGCGGCGCGGTCGACGCGCGCCGGCTCCGTTCCACTAACGAGCGAAGCCGGGTCACCGATCTCCGCGCGGCTGCGACCCTGCGCGTTCACGAGCACCTCCCCGGGAGCACCATCGTTGCGCTCGCGCTCCACCGTCGCACGCCCCACCGACAATTCCGGCAGCGTGCGGCAGGCTTCGCCCAACCCGCTATTCCGGACGGACAGGGCGACGCCCGGACGACGTCACGGCCGCGCGGGCGCCCCGGCGCGGCGCCGCTACCGACGACCACGCCTCATCCGAGCGCGGCCAGCAGCGCACCGACCAGATCGCCGGGCGTGCCGTACGCGGTGTATCCGGCGGCGAACCGATGGCCGCCGCCGCCCAACGCTGTCGCCACCTCCGCGACGTCCACCCCGTCGCCCGCGCACGATCCGCTGTCGCGCGAGCGCAGTGACACCGTCCACCGGTCCGGTACGACGCGAGATTGCTTGAATACCGCGGCGATTCCCGCTTCGGCGGTCGTGCGCACGATGTCGATCACGCTCTCGATCTCCTCCGACCGAACGTCGTCGATGTCGTCGCGACGCACGAAGGCGTACACCAGCCCCACACCGCCGCGGACCTCCGGGACGAGCTGCGCCGTCCCGAGCACCCGCGACAACATGGGCAACCACCCGAACGGGTGGGTGTCCATCAAGGTGCGAGCGATGTCAGCGCCGTCGATTCCCGTGGCCAGCAGCCGTTCCGCCAGTTCGTGGGTACCCGGCCGAACCCACCGGAACGAGCCGGTGTCGGTGACCAGACCGGCATAGAGGCAATGTGCGACGTCCGCATCGATCGGCACGCCCCACGCGTCGAGCAACCGCGCGATGAGGCTCGTGGTGGACTCGGCGCCGGGATCGACCACGTTGATCGCGCCGAAGCAGGTGTTCGACCGATGGTGATCGATCACCATCGTCGTTGCGGCGCCGGGCAATCGGTCGGCGAGCGCACCCAGCCGGGTGCCGCTGCCGCAGTCGACCGCGATCAGCAGGTCCACCTCGGCACGCACCTCGGCGGGCGCCACCAGATGCCGCACGCCGGGCAGCGACCGCATCGACACGGGCAACTCCGCCGGCTCGGCGAAGGACACCTGCACCGGGATCCCGCGCCGGTGCAGCACCAGCGCCAGCGCCAGACCACTTCCTATGGTGTCCGCATCGGGCTGCACATGGCAGACGACGGTCACCGAGCGTGCAGCGTCCAGCGCCGCCACGGCCACGTCCAAGTCGGCCGTTTCCCGCATCGTCGTCATCGACTACCGCATGTCACTCGTCGGCATCGCGTTCGACCTTGTAGGGGTCGGCGTCACCCGCGGGCCTGGCCGTGGCGGCCACCTTGGCGACCTCGTCGTCGGCGGCCCGCGCCTTGGCGAGCAATTCCTCCATCTGCCGTGCCGCGTCGGGCACGCGGTCCAGTACGAATGCCAGCGTCGGGGTGAACTTCACCCCGGTTCCCGCGCCCACCTTGGAGCGCAGGACACCCTTGGCCTTCTCCAGGCCGATCGCCGCACCTTCGTAATCCGGATCGGCGTCGAGGTTTTCGCCCATCACGGTGTAGTACACCGTCGCCTCCCGGAGATCGCCGGTGACCTTGGCGTCGGTGATGGTCACGAAACGCAGCCGCGGGTCCTTCACCTCGTATTCGATCGCGGTCGCGACGATCGAGGAGATCCGCTTGGCGAGTCGGCGTGCCCTGGCTTGGTCCACCATGGCCGTTTCCTCCTCACTATCAACTCTGTTCGATGGCGGTCGGAGCGCGGACCGGTGTCGCCACCGGAGTTCCGCCCTCCGCGCCGTCGCTGCGCCGGTCAGTCTTCGGGCCCGAAGATCCGGCGGCGCACCGCCAGCAACTGTAACTCCGGACGGGCCGCGACGTGCCGT
Source organism: Nocardia sp. NPDC057455 (assembly GCF_042802775.1). Classification (NCBI taxonomy): domain Bacteria; kingdom Bacillati; phylum Actinomycetota; class Actinomycetes; order Mycobacteriales; family Nocardiaceae; genus Nocardia; species Nocardia sp. NPDC057455. Next base: position 2,729 of record NZ_JBHVDM010000186.1, read on the forward strand.
TCACATCTGTCCAGCACCTCGGTCAGGTGGTCCATGCCCGCGCTGACCATGGCCACGCCCAGTAGCGAGCGACGGTATAGATCGTGTTCCCCACCTTCGGCGGCACTCACACCGAAGCGCTGCAATTCGGCAAGGATCGGCCGGATCACCGAGCGCTTCTGTTTCAGTGAATGCACGTCGCCGAGCAGCAGGTCGAACTCCAGTGCACCCAGGTACACCCACACCCTCCCCAGTCAGGAAGACCGACCGG
>NZ_JBHVDM010000187.1:0-2951 GCF_042802775.1 Nocardia sp. NPDC057455
GGCTAGGGTCGATGCACCTGCGACCCGTGGACGTGCCCGTGACCGACTACGCACACAACGACGTGGCGGCCAAGAGCCGCGCCGAGAAGGCGCGACGGCTGGCGAGCTTCCTCTGGCACCGTGGCATCACCGAATCCGAGGTGCTCGCGATGCCTGCGGCCGTCCGGCGCAAACTGGCCAGGGCCGCCGCGACGAATCCGCCGAGCACCGACGAGACCTGGACTACGGTGGCGCGATTGCTGACGGAGAAGGACGACTGGGCCGCCCGTCATCCGGAGCATCCCGCGGCTCGGCGCGAGCACACCGACGAGAAGCTGCTCTGGGTGAAGCCACCGATCACGCCGTGGTCTTGACTCGGCGAAAAGTGTTGCCCTGCAAGCTTTTCCACGTCTACTACCGACTTCCGTAGAGTGGTGTCATGTACCCGCGGACACTGTCGTCGCGATGACCGAGCGCAAACCGGCGAAGCAGACCTTCGAATCGTGGATCGACAAGCAGATCCGCGAGTCGGCCGAGCGCGGCGAATTCGACAACCTGCCCGGCACCGGCAAGCCGATTCCCGGGGCGGGCAGGGCCCAGGACGAGGATTGGTGGCTGCGCGGATATCTGCGTCGCGAGGGAGTCGGCAGTGAGGCGCTGTTGCCACCGTCGCTGTTGTTGCGCCGCGATATCGAGCACTTGCCCGAGGAAGTACGCGATTCGACCAGCGAACGGCAGGTGCGGGCCGCCGTGAGCGAACTCAACAAACGCATCGTAGACTGGCTGCGGATGCCGGAAGGACCGTTCGTGCCGATCGCTCCGGTGAACGCGGACGACATCGTCGAGCAGTGGCGCCACGCGCGCGAGTCCGCGCGGCCGAAGCGCGAGCAGCCGAGCCGCACGATCGCCGCCGCTTCCCGCTCGCGGGCCGGCGAGGCCACGACGCGTCCCCGGTGGTGGCGCCGATGGCGCCGACGCGGCACCGACACCGGCTGACGTCCGCCATGCCAGCGAACTCCGCCGCTCAAGCGCCGAGTTCGGTCACCTGCTCCACCTCGGCGACCACTTTGTCCGCCAGCGCGCGCAGCACCCGCGCCTCGCCCGCCGTCATCGGCTCGACGAACACGCGACGGACCAGATCGACATGATTCGGCGCGGCCCGCTCCAGCGCGACGCGCCCCTCCGGCGTGAGTTGGACGATGATGCCGCGGGCATCCTCCTCGGCAGGCCGCCGCTCCACCAGACTGCGAGCGTCCATCCTGGCCAGATGCTTGGACAACCGGCTCTTCTCCCAGCACACCTCGGCGGCCAGTTCCTTGGCGCGCAGACAACCGTTGGGGGCGGCGGACAACGCGACCATCAACTCGTAGTCCGCCAGGGACAGACCGTCCTCGGCCAGCCCGGCCGAAATCGCCCCGTCCAAACGCTGGCGCAGCCGCACATATGCCTGCCAGGTCGCCTGCTCGTCGTCACTCAACCACCGGACCATGGGAATGAAGTGTAGTCACGGTTGGTTGACATGGACACCAACTCCCGAGGAGGTCCCCCATGCCCGCCGTCACCGTTCCCGACATCATGGTCCTGCCCCGCCTCCCGCGTCCCGACGCGACCCTGCGCGAACGGCCGGTCCGGAGCGTGGTCACCGCGCACAAACAGCGCGAAGGCGCGGGCTTCGAGGTGCGCAGGCCGTTCCCCAGCATGGATCTGCGCACCGCCGATCCCTTCATCCTGCTCGACCAGATGGGCCCGGTCGCCTACGAACCGCACGAGGCGAAAGGAGCGCCCTGGCATCCGCACCGCGGCTTCGAGACGGTCACCTACATGCTCGACGGCACCATGGTGCATCACGATTCGCAGGGCGGCGGCGGCGTCATCGGCGAGGGCGACACCCAGTGGATGACCGCGGGCTCCGGCATCCTGCACGACGAGGTGCCGCCGGAGGCGATGGTCGCCTCGGGTGGGTGGTTCCACGGCATCCAGCTCTGGGTGAACCTGCCGCGCGCGCTCAAATTCGCCACGCCGCGCTACCAAGACCTGCGCGCTCGGGAACTGACTCTGGTGAGCTCGCACGACGGCGGCGCGCTGGTCCGGCTCATCGCCGGGGAGGTCGGCGGGTTCACCGGGCCCGGTTCGACCTATACCCCGATCGCCTACGCCCACGCGTCGATCACACCCGGCGGAAGCCTCGAAACTCCTTGGCCGCAGGAGTTTACGGCGATGGCGTACGTGCTCTCCGGAAGCGGCACGGTCGGCGCGGAACGCAGGCCGCTGAGCGAAGGACAGCTGGCGGTCTTCGGCCGCGGAGACGCGATCAGCGTGTCAGCCGATGCGCGCCAACACAATCGGACCGAAGCGTTCGAAGTGCTGCTACTCGGCGGACGACCGATCCGGGAACCGGTGGTGCAGTACGGGCCTTTCGTGATGAACACCCGCGCGGAGATCATCGAAGCGATGGAGGACTACCAGGCCGGACGCATGGGAAACATCCCCGCAGAGCACATCAGCGGCGCAGGCACGACCGCCTGAGCGGAGTGGGTGGGCAGGATCCCCTAATGCCCTAGTTCCATCCCCCCGAGGTTGACAAGAGAGCGGCCCGTCACAACAGTGGATGCGGCGTCCGGTCGGACGCCCATCCACCGCAGCAACCACATAGAGGAATACATGAACGTTCGCCGGCTCTCCGTCAGCGCGGCCGTCGCGGGACTGACCTTTCTCGCGGCTCCCGCCGCCCTAGCCGCCCCTCCGTCCGGATCCGCCGGAACGGGTTCCTCGGCCGTCGACACCGGCTCCGCCGCGACCGGCTCGGCCGGTCTGTCGCAGACCGGTTCGGCCGGTGGCGCCTTCGCCAACTGCGATGACGCCCGCAATGCCGGCCGTGCGCCGCTGTTCCGCGGCGAGCCGGGCTTCGGCCCGCACCTGGATCCCGACGGCGACGGCTTCGCCTGCCCGACGGTCTGAACCGACCGCGAAAC
>NZ_JBHVDM010000188.1:0-2842 GCF_042802775.1 Nocardia sp. NPDC057455
GTGCATCGTCATCGGTCCGGCGCGGCGCCGCCGACTCGGAAGCCGCACAGAATAAACGACACGGTGCCTCGTCGGTTCCCCCGGTATGAATGATTCCGACCCCGGGGCTGATGGTCTCGCGCGCGCCCGCCGAGAAGAGTTGTTGGTGTGTTCACAAGGACGGCCTTCAACCAACGAGGGCTGGTGAAGCAATCAATCGATGGAGACATCATGATCACGAACAAAATGCGCGCAACGGCAGCGGCGGTAGCGCTCGCACCGATCATCGCCCTGGGTTCAGGGCTTGCTTCCGCAGCCCCGGACGTAACCCCGGGACCTGTGCAAGTGGCGGATCATCCGGTGCCGGTTCAGGTCGAGCCCGCGACACTGGGTCTGATTTGGCCTCTGGGCATTTTCTGCGCTCCTTTGTTGCTGCTTCCACCGGTGGTCAACGCGGTTACCGTGTTCGTCTGCGCCGCTTGATCGCATTCGTAGGCAGCGCCTCGAAGACGAGTGCGCCTCGGGTTGTGTCGCACGCCCGAGGCGTCTCGTCTGTGTCGGCCGCTCCGGATCCGGCTGCGCGGCGGAAGGCGAGCGATTGATTTCATTCCTCACCTCACGCAACCGGCCCGGCCGGGAAACATCTGCGAATCAATCGTGATGCGCGGATAAGTGCGGTTGAATTACCGGATGACCAAGTTCAGGAAACTCGTTGGCGCTGCAGCGGCTCTGGCCGCGGGCACTGCGCTGTTCGGGGCACCCGGGACCGCGCAAGCCGAGAATCCATCCGTTCTGGGTGGCGGCTCCGGCATCGTCGTCGGCGGTCAGAACATCTGCACGCTCACCACCATCGGGCGCGACTCCGGCGGTCGGCTGGTCGGTTTCACCGCGGGGCATTGCGGTGACGCGAATGCCACCATCGTCGCCGAGGGCAATCGTGACGCCGGTACCGTCGGCACTGTCGCCTATTCCGACAGCACCATGGACTATGCCGTGATCGAGTTCGATCCGGCGAAGGTCGCGCCGGTAAACCAGGTGGGCGGAACCACCATCACCGCCCTCGGCGGACCGGCCCGACCCCCGGACACCGTCTGCAAGGAAGGCCGGACAACCGGCCGGACCTGCGGTGCGGCCTATGGCGACGTGTTCACCGGCGGCAATATGACCTGGACCCAGACGTGTGTCGTCGAGGGCGATTCGGGCGCTCCGCTGGTCGTCGGGACCACGCTCGTCGGCATGGTCAGCGGCTATTTGGCCGTGCCGTGCCTCGGACCACAACTCGGCACCGATATCACCGCGGTCGTCGCCGACGTCAACGCGCGCGGTGGCGCGGGCGCGGGCTTCCAGCCGATCTGATTTCGTCGGGGGACCCACCGATCGTGAATCCAGCCGGAGCCCTTACCTTTCCTGGTCGCTGACGATGCCCAATTCGACAGCACGTTCGACCAGGAACAGCCGTTTCTGATTCGGCGGTAGGGCTTCGACCTGGAATATCCGGAACAGCGCCCGCATGTGTGTCTTGACCGTCGAGAGACTCAGGCACAAATCATCCGCGATCTGACGGTTGGCGGCGGGGTACGAATACCCGTCGCGTGCGTCGTATGGGCGGCACAGCGCCTCGAGAACGAGATACTGGGCCGGGGTGAGCGAATTGCGGGTCGGCAGCGGGGAATGGGCGAGCGTCATTTCCTCGTCGGAGGAGTCCGCGGCGCGGAAGACGAATACCGAACGACCGACGCGAATCGTGTCGCCGGAGCCGAGTTTCCGGCGCCCGCCGACGCGTTCACCATTGACGAATGTCCCATTCTTGGACAGGCCGTCATCGACGATGACCCAGCATCCGCCCACCCGCTCGATAATGGCGTGCAACCGAGATACGGTCGGGTCGGAAGGCACGGTGATATCGGCACCGCCGGAGCGCCCGATCGTCATTCGGGACGCACCGCCGTCCAGCGAAATCTCGCGTACTCTGTCCTGCACAACGGGCGGGGGCGAAGTGGAAGGAACGGCAGAACGTGGCCACGCGGACTGCCCCGTCAGTGGGTATAGTCCGCGACGCAGGGCCTGTGGTCCGCTGAACGTAGACATCGTTCGTCTTTCCACTCGAAGTACGCCGTGAACTGCGGGCACCGATTCGCTCCTTCAAGGGTGCGCTTTCTCGGTGCTGATCACATACGGATTCGATTACTTCCCTGTGTGAGCAGGGCGGGGAACAAACCTCGAGCACGACAAAGACACGAAAACAGACCAATCGGTCGGCGCAGTGGCAGTATCGGCGGGTGGGCTCCCCAGAATGGCCGGATGAGCGTCATCCTCCGACCGCGAGGCGAAGGGGACGTCGACACCCGCATCGCGGCGCCGCGGCACGTTCCCGAACGATCCAGAGATCTGGCCTGCGGGCCCGGCGGGGTGGCTGTCACCGCCCAAGCTCCTCGCGGCTGCCGTCGCCGAGCGCCACGCGATCGTGGTCGGACACGTCGGACTCGGCGCGCCCGGTGTACTGCCGGAGATCGTGCGCCGATCGGCCGGCGCGGAGTTCGTCGTCTCGGTGAGCGGGTTGTGTGTTCCTCCGACTGCGCGTCGAGTGGGCGTGGGTTCGCAACCGCTGACCGCTGCCGCGGACCGGGGCAGCCTGCTGTGCTCACGGTCTCGTCCGATAGCCCGGGGGCGATAACCATGTATGAGCGACGCGGTTGGCAGCAGGTGCACAGCGGGCCCGGCGGCTGGCGTACCGGGAGGCTCGGGTGGATCACTACGTGAACCCATGAGCCGACGGGTTCGATGCTCCTTGGTCCGAGTTCTGCGACTCGACCACGGCCGCGACCGGGGCGGCGACACGCGGCCCGGAACAGGCCGCGTGCTG
>NZ_JBHVDM010000189.1:0-2663 GCF_042802775.1 Nocardia sp. NPDC057455
GGGCAGCGTGACGCTGCCCGCCGGAAGCGGTGGAAACGAATGCTCGCGGCCGCGAGCGAACGCGTCCGAGCGGCGTGCGGATTCACTGGCCGGGCCGTGGTGCTACCGGGGCGGTGTCAGCGGCCGTGCAGCCAACTCTCCTTCAGTTTCCAGTGGTTGTCCCACCATGCTTGGACCGCCGCGGGGTCGGCGTTCCACGGTGGAGGAGGAGATTCACCCGGGAAGAGGTAGGTGTCGTCCGGGGCCGTGACGGTGGTCGGCGACGGTTCGGCCGGTTCGGGCAATTGCGTGGTGGGGGGCGGCCTGTGCCGCTCCTGCGACGGTTGCGGCTCGACCTGCGGTGGGACCGGAGCCGGTGGCAGGGGTTGCCCGGCCGGTGACTGAGCTCGGTCATCGGCGGGGTACGGCGCCGGCGGCGCGGAAGTCACCAGAGGCTCGGGGACGGAAGCCGGACCGGGCAAGAGAGCCACAGGGGAATGCTCGACCGCGGGACCCGGATCATCCGCCGGAGCCACCGCGGGATTCGGAGCGGCGGGTTGGGCGGCGGGGATCGGCGCCTGCGCGGGACCGCCGACCTCGCCGGCAGGACGGTCCTCCCGCACCTGCGTGACCGCGATCGCGGCTCCGCCCAGCAGCGCCGCCGCGGCTGCTCCGGCCAGGATCACCCGGCCGGGATGTCGGCGATCCGATGCCACCGGCGCCGCCGATGCGCTCCGGAACGGAGCGGCGGCAACCGAGGCCGCTCCGAAAGCGGCCGCGTGGGCAGAGTCCGGCGCCGCGAGAACGGGCGCCGCGAACCCGAGCCGCACCGCGGCGACCACTTCCGGGTTTCCCGCCGAGGAGCCGCACAGGACCACGGCGTCGGGTGACTGTTCGGCCGCCTCCAGAGCAGGCCGGATCCGGTCGATCGCCAGACCCGCGGTATCGGCGTCCACGACACCGGACGCCCAGGTGCCGGAAGCCAGGATTTCGTTCCGGTCGGGCCCGGTCACGAGATAGGACGTGTGATACCCGACGACCTCCAGCACCAGCAGGGTGCGGTACTGCGCCAGGCTCGGACTGTCCTGGACCAGCGCCAGCAGGGCCGTCTTCGTCGACACGAGCGACGACGATCGCCATGATGCCGACGACAGTTGCGACACGATTGCCCGACGCTCGGCCACCGTCCGATACGCCACGGCTACGTCATCGATTTCGATGTCGGATCCGGCCTCGGCCGTCAACGCCTCGAGCATGGCGGCCACCGATGCGGAGGTCGAGTGCTCGATCGGCAGTTCGATCGCGCGCAGCACCTCCGGCCGGGTACCTCGTTGCGCCGTGGACGAGACCAGCACGCCACGCACCACGGCCTGTTCTGCTGATATTCCGACTGTGGCCCTCATGGGATCACCTCTGCTCGACCGGTCTCGGACGGGGTTCGTCACCGCGGTCGCCGACGATCGGCCCGGGTTCGGATCCGGGCCACACGCTCGCCGAACGCCCGCCGCACGAGATGACGCTCTCGAAGACCACGACGGCAAGCCCCACCGGTAGGCGGGGGCGTGCCGGAGGTGAATGGCCTCCTCGGCGCCGCTAGTAGATGCCACGCGATAGCTACCGATCAGAATACGTCGGATCGCACGGTCCGGATACTGCTTCGAGGCAGTGTCGCGCTCGATGCGGGCGCAGTTGTGACGAAATCTCGACGCTGTTTGCTGGAGATTTTCCGAAGCAACGGTGACCCCTTTGTCCCGGCACGACGACCGGCGAGAGCCCACGGTGCGGTCGGGCCGCCGGCATCGCTCGGAGACCTTTCAGCGGTCGGTCGCAGGTTCCGCCATCAGCTCCGACTCGAGCACGCCGCGGTCGGCATCGAGGCCATCCGTGCGGTTCGTACCCTCGGTTGCCCGTGCATCGAGCATCGGCCACACGCGAAACGCGAGGCGCGAGACTCGGCGGCTATCCGCGGGGACACCTGGTCAGCCCGCCGGTGGCGGCGGGAATGGGCCCGGGAGCGGGATGACGATGCCGAACGGCAGGGTGATTCCGGGCTGGGGCGTCGGCGTGGGTGGGGCGTCGGGCACCGGCTCGGGTTCGGGTTCCGGCGCGGGCGGTGTGGTGCTGGCCGGTTCGGGGTTGCGCCGTTCGGTGTCCAGCTCCGGGGCATCAGGTGCGGGGCCGGTGGCGGCGTCCGTCTGGGGTCGCGTGCACTCGGCCGCACGGACATCGGCGGGGACGGCGTCACTGTCCGGGTTGCCGTCCGCTTCGGGGCTGTTCGTGCCGGGGTCCGGTAGCTGCCCGGCGCCGTACGGTTGCCCCGGCGCGAGCGGAATGCGCGCCGTGCCGGGCTGCCCCGGTTGCGGCATCGGCGCGGGAACGGGCTGCGCGACACACGGATCCACCGGCGGTGGAGGCGGGCAGAAGATGCCGCACGGAATCGGCGGCAGACCCGGAAGCGTGATCATCACCTGCGTCGGCGCCTGCGGACGCGGTGCGGGCGCGGGTGCTCGCGGCGACTCGACCGGCGCGGGTACCGCCGTGGTCACCGCCGTCATCGCGGAACCGGGATCCACCGACGCCGACGCTCCGGGCGGTATGAGATCCGGCGAGATACGCACCTGCGTCGGCGAACCCCCGGACCGATACGCCGCCGACCAACTCAGCACATTCGCCGCATACGCCAT
>NZ_JBHVDM010000190.1:0-2633 GCF_042802775.1 Nocardia sp. NPDC057455
CCACAAGGGGCCGCGAACACCCAGCGCCGCAGGCGCTGGAAATCAGATAGAGCCCGCGTCGAGCACGAGATTGCTCAGTACCCGGACACCGACCGCGAGCGCCCGCTCATCGATGTCGAAGGTCGGCTGGTGCAGATCCAGCTGTTCGCCCTCGCCGGACCAGACGCCCAGGCGCGCCATCGCGCCCGGCACCTTCTCCAGGTACCAGGAGAAGTCCTCGCCGCCGCCGGACTGTGGCGTGTCGGCCAGCGCGTCGGGGCCGAGCGCGCGGATCGCGTCCTCGAAGATGCGGGTGGAATGCTCGTCGTTGACCACAGGGGGCACGCCGCGCCGGTAGTTGAGCTGGTAACGCACGCCCGTCGGGGCGAGCAAGCCGTCGACGATCTCCCGCACCATCGGCTCCAGCAACGACCAGGTGGCGTGATCTCCGGTGCGGATGGTGCCGGTGAGCATGCCGGTCTGCGGGATGGCGTTGGGCGCCTTCCCCGCGCTCACCGCGCCCCACACCATCACGGTGCTGGTGCGCGGATCGATGCGGCGGCTGAGCAAGCCGGGCAGGCCGGTGATCACCGAGCCGATCGCGTAGACCAGGTCGCTGGTCAGGTGTGGACGGGAGGTGTGGCCGCCCGGCGAGTCGAGCACCAGCTCGATGGTGTCGGCGGCGGAGGTGATCGCGCCCACGCGGATACCGACCCGGCCCACCTCGAGGCGCGGGTCGCAGTGCAGCGCGAAGATCCGCTCCACGCCGGTCATCGCACCGGCGGCGACCACGTCGATCGCGCCGCCCGGCATGATCTCCTCGGCGGGCTGGAAGACCAGCCGCACGCCGACCGGCAGCTCCGGCGCCTCGGCCAAGGCCAGTGCGGTGCCGAGCAGAATGGAAGTGTGCGCGTCGTGGCCGCACGCGTGCGACACGCCCGGCACCGTCGAGGCGAAGGGCAGTCCGGTGAATTCCTGCAACGGCAGCGCGTCCATGTCGGCGCGCAGGCCCATTCGCGGGCCGTCGGGTCCGATGTCACAGATCAAGCCGGTGCCGCCGGGCAGTACCTGCGGCGTCAGACCCGCCTTGGTCAGCCACGCCGAGACGAACTCGGTGGTGCCGAACTCGGTACGGGACAGTTCCGGGTTGGCGTGGATGTGCCTGCGCCACTGGACGAGATCGACCGTGTGGTCGGCCAGCCACGACTCCACCGCTTCCCGCCCGGATCCCACGGTCTCCGACGCTGCGGAGCTGCCGGGGCCCTCCGTGGCTACGCGGACGCCCACTGCCGGGCCCGTCGCCTGCGCCGCCGAACGGCCGGTTGTGCTCACCGAATGTCCTCCTGTCGTTGAACTAGCCGTTGCAACAACCTGTCTCTATAGATGTCATCGCGGGCGACGGCGATTGCGGTACGCGCGAGCGCGAGCGCACCGTCGAGGACCGCACGATCCGCCGAGGCGTTGACGCTGGCCGCGGCGAAGCCTGGCTGATGTGTCACCGCACCACCGGCATCGATGCCGATGACCGGGTGAATGCCCGGAATGACGTTGGTGACGTTCCCCATATCGGTGCTGCCCAGCGGCCGCTGCGCCTCGAACTCCGGAGCGAGCGGCACGCGTCCCGATCCGGTGAGCTGCTCGCGATACACGAGCAGTAATTCCGGATCCGGGGTCAGCTCGGTATACGTCGGCGCGAGCGTCCGGATTTCGTGGGTGCAGCCGGTCGCGAGGGCGCCCGCCTCGAAGCAAGCCGACGCTCGTCGCATCAGATCGTCGAGGGATGCGGAGTCGACTGCGCGTAGGTAATACAGCAGTTCCGCACGTCCGGGCACGATGTTGGGAGCTACGCCACCGTCGCCGACTATACCGTGCAGTTGCTGGCCGGGCAGGAGATGCTGCCGTAGCAATCCCAGGGCGACCTGCGCGACGGTCACCGCGTCGCCCGCGTTGCGGCCCTGCTCCGGGGCCGCGCTGGCGTGCGCCTCACGCCCGTGGAAGACCACGGACACGTCGGCCAGAGCCAGCGAGCGGGCGCCGACGATGTCGAGCGGACCCGGGTGCACCATCATCGCCATCGCGACGTCGTCGAACACTCCGCGCTCCAGCATGAGCACCTTGCCACCGCCGCTCTCCTCGGCGGGTGTGCCGAACACCAGCACGGTGAGATCCAGTGCGTCGGCGACCTCGGCGAGGCCGAGCGCCGCGCCCACCGCGGCCGCGGCGATGATGTTGTGCCCGCAAGCGTGCCCGATCTCGGGCAGCGCGTCGTACTCCGCGCAGAGACCGACGGTCAGCGACCCGCTGCCATAACGCGCACGGAAGGCCGTCGGCAGGTCGGCGACTCCGCTCTCGATCTCGAAACCACGCCCGGCCAGCGGCGCGATGGTCTTGGCGACGCTGCGAATTTCCTCGAAAGCAAGCTCGGGTTCGTCGTGAATCGAGTGCGACAGCCCGATCAGCTCGGCGGCCGCCGCGCGGATGGCGGCGTCACTGCGCGCGGCAGCGTCGACCTCGCACACGGCATTGCCGTCGTGCTGCGCTTCTCGGCGCCCGCTGCGCGATGGTGGCATGCAACACAGTCTCGCACTGTATTTGATTTCCAGCGCCTTCGGCGCTGGGTGTTCGCGGCCCCTTTGTGGCTCGCGTCCGAGTGA
>NZ_JBHVDM010000191.1:0-2534 GCF_042802775.1 Nocardia sp. NPDC057455
GTCGCGGATGTGGTCGAGCGTCATGAGACGTTGCGGACGGTGTATCCGGCGGTGGACGGTACCGGCTACCAGGTCGTCGTGCCTGCCGCGCAGGCGATCCCGGACCTGACGCCGCACGACCTGACCACCGAAGAACTCCCGGACTGGCTGCGCACCTTCGCCGCGGCCGGTTTCGATGTCGCGGCCGAGGTGCCGCTGCGGCTTTCGCTCGCGCGGATCGGCTCCGACGACTACGTGCTCGCCGTCGTCGTGCACCACATCGCGGCCGACGGTACGTCCATAGCCCCGCTGGTGCGTGACCTGATGACCGCCTATGTCGCGCGCGGCGCGGGCGCCGCACCCGGCTGGGCCCCGCTGCCGGTGCAGTACGCGGACTACACGCTGTGGCAGCACGCCGTGCTGGGCGAGGAGAACGATCCCCGCTCCGTGGCCGCGACGCAGATCGCGTTCTGGCGTGACGCTCTCGCGGGCATTCCCGACCGGCTCGACCTTCCCATGGATCGGCCCCGGCCCGCCACGGCCTCCGGGCGCGGCGGCGTCTTCACCTTCACCGTCGACGCATCGATCCGGGCCCGGCTCGACGAACTCGCGCAGGCCCACAACGCCTCGCTGTTCATGGTGGTACACACCGCCTTCGCGGCGTTGCTGGCCCGATTGTCCGGCACCACCGACATCACCATCGGCACCCCGGTCGCCGGTCGCGGCGAGGCCGAACTCGACGATCTGGTCGGCATGTTCGTCAACACACTGGTGTTGCGGACCGCGGTGGACCCGGCGGTCTCGTTCGCCGGACTGCTGGAGACGACCAAGGAACGCGACCTCGCGGCATTCTCGCACGCCGAACTGCCGTTCGAGCGGTTGGTCGAGGTGCTCGATCCGGTGCGGTCGCAGGCGCATCACCCGCTGTTCCAGGTGGCGTTGTTCTTCCAGAACATGGACCGAGCGCAGCTCGAGCTGCCCGGCCTGTCGGTCGGTGCGGTCGACTTCGACGGCGCGGTGGCCAAATTCGATCTACAGCTGACGGTGACGCCGCAGGAAGGCCCGGACGCGGGCTTGGCCGCCATGTTCACCTATGCCACCGATCTGTTCGACGAGAGCTCGATCGCCGAGTTCGCGGCGCGCCTGAACCGGTTGCTGCGCGCGATCGCGGCCGACCCCGATCGCGCACTGGGCGGCATCGACCTGCTCAACGTGGTCGAGCGGGATCGCATCCTGCACGAGTGGAACGACACCCGCTACCCGGCCCGCTCCGAGTTGCTGCTCGACGGCTACCGCCGGGCCGTCGAGGCGCATCCGGACGAGATCGCCGTCGCCTACGAGGGTGTCGAGCTGACGTATCGTGCGTTCGATGCGCGGGTGAATCGGTTGGCGCGGTTGTTGATTTCGCAGGGTGTGGGTGCGGAGTCGTTGGTGGGGTTGGCGGTTCGCCGGTCGTTGGATCTCGTGGTGGGGATGTATGCGATCGTGGCGGCGGGTGGGGCGTATGTGCCGTTGGATCCGGATCATCCGGCCGAACGCATCGCCCACATCCTGGATACCGCTCGCCCCCTCTGCGTCGTGACGACCAGCGCGGACGCGGCGGCGCTGCCCGATGACGTCCAAGCCCTCGCCGTGGACACGCTGGATCTCGACGGTTTCGACGACAGTCCGGTCCGCGCGGAGGAGCTGGTGCGGCCGGTGGCGCCTGCGCACCCGGCGTACGTGATCTTCACGTCGGGGTCGACCGGCCGCCCGAAGGGCGTCGCGGTGTCCCATGCGGCGATCGACAACCAGATTGCATGGATGCTGGCGGAATACCCGCTGGGTCCGGGCGACGTGTACTTGCAGAAGACGGCGACGACGTTCGACGTCTCGCTGTGGGGCTACTTCATGCCGCTGCGCGTGGGCGCGAAGCTGGTCGTCGCCACGCCGGACGGTCACCGCGACCCTGCGTACGTAGCGGAAACCATTGCCGCCCAAGGCGTGACGGTGACCGACTTCGTGCCGTCCATGCTGACGGTCTTCGCCGCGCACACCGCACCCGGTAGCTGCCCGACGCTGAAACACGTCTTCGTGATCGGCGAGGCGCTGCCCCCGGAGACCGTAGGCGCCATGCACGCGGTATCCGACGCCGCCGTGCACAACCTCTACGGCCCCACCGAGGCGGCTGTCTCGGTGACCTACTGGCCCGCGTCGGCGGACGAGCGCACCGTGCCGATCGGTCTGCCGCAGTGGAACACCCGCGTCTACGTCCTGGACTCGTGGTTGCGGCCGGTGCCGGTGGGTGTGCCCGGCGAGTTGTATCTCGCGGGTGATCAGTTGGCGCGCGGCTACGTGCGGCGTCCCGATCTCACCGCCGACCGATTCGTGGCCAACCCGTTCGGACACGGCGAGCGGATGTACCGCACGGGCGACCTCGTCGTGTGGCGCAAGGACGCCGACGACGCGGTGCTGGACTACCTCGGACGCACCGATTTCCAGGTGAAGTTCCGCGGTCAGCGGATCGAGCTGGGCGAGATCGAGACGGCGCTGCTGGCGCAGCCCTCGGTGAGCCA
>NZ_JBHVDM010000192.1:0-2484 GCF_042802775.1 Nocardia sp. NPDC057455
ATACCGGTGCCACCGGCGCGACCGGCGCCGCGGCGAAGGCCATCCAGGTGGCCCTCGCCCAGCTCGGTGACCCGTATATCTACGGGGCGGAAGGGCCGAACGCGTTCGACTGCTCTGGTTTGATGCAGTACGCGGCGGCCGCCGCCGGCGTACGGATCCCACGAGTCGCGGCGGATCAATACCGGACACTGCCCAAGGTGAATCCCAGGGACATCAAGCCCGGCGACCTCATTTTCCCGTCCGAATCGTTCAAAGGCGCGAACAATCCCGGTCACGTGATCATGTACATCGGCAACGGCATGTGCGTCGAGGCTCCGCACACCGGTGGCCACGTCCAGTACCGGAAACTGCCCAGCAGTTACGCGGCCGCACGCTGGGCATGACCGCCCGGCTCAATAGCCCACATACGAGCCGCCGCCACGCATCTGTACGATCCCCGGCACATTGCCGACCGACCCGTATCGCTCGATGGCATAGCGCACGCCCGCGACAATGTTGTCCACCGGATTCCAGATATCACGGTGCCCCGGAACGGAATACGCGTTGAACGTCGGATCTATGGTCTGCATCAGCCCTTTCGACGGGATTCCCGCCGCGGCGTTGCTGTCCCAGAGATTGATGGCGTTCGGGTTCCCGCCGGACTCGTGCTGAATGATCGCCGCGATATCGGCCGGATCGATCTGGCGTGTGTCGTAGCCGTGCTGACGCAGAACCTGGAGCGCTTCGTTGATCCATTGCCCCTGCTGCCCGGTCGGCCGGGTGCGTGGCGGACCGCCACTGGGCCCGCGCATGCCGGAGTGTGACGTGCGGCGAGGTCTGCGCGGCTGGGCCGGACGCGATTCGCGCAGGTAGCTGTCGGCCAGCGCCGCCACCCGATCGGCGGTGAGCACCGCCGCGGTCTGTCCCTGACCCAGCACTGTTCCCGCGCGATGCAAGGCGTTCTCCATCGTGGAGATCACCAGTTGCCTGCTCGCGCTGACGTCCTGGACCTTGCCGAGCGCGGTCAGGGCGGTATTCACTTCGGCGATGATCGCTCCGATCGCGGCGCGCCCCTGCGCGGTGCCGTCGACCGCACCACCGAGGATGCGTTCGAGTTCGGCGTTCATCGACTGCGTCGCATCGCCGTGGCGTGTGCGATTCTGGCTGCTCGCGGCGTACTGCGAACCGAGCGCACCGTCCCACACGATGGGGCCGCGCGGCCGCGCGGCGTCGACATCCGGTGGCGCGTAGGGCTTTCCCGTCACGGCACTCGGGGAGCCGTCACCGTATTGGGCCGCGATGGCGGCCAAGGCGCCCATCGCCGCGGCTGCCATGGGCATGGACGAACCGGCCATGTCGAGCGCGTCCGAGCGCGCGAGGGATGTCGATCCCGAGGCGGTGGAGGTCGTTGCGGAGGCCGACGGCGCAGCCTGGGTCCGCGCCTGCGCTGCCCCGCTCGTCGGAGCCTGGGTGGCGGGCACACCTGCCTGCGGCCGCAGGGCCGATGCCGGGGTGCCCCGCGCCGCGGACTTGGCCGGCCGACGGGGCGCGGACGTCGTGGCGGTCGCACGCGCTCCGTGCGGACCACCGGGATCCTCGGGATCCGGTTCGGAGGGGGTTCGATTCGCCGGCGCCATCAGTCTCCCCGATGCGCGCGTCCGCTACGCACGGTGACCACAGAGGCAGCCATGACTCACCTTCCGCCGGACGCTCCGGTGCGCGCCACCGATCATCGGCCATGATCGGTGCGTGCCGACGTCGAGGAAGTCTTCCGCCGGTGCGGCGGCGATGTTCGCCTCCCGCGCCGCTCCGCGACCTCGTGTCACCCTGCCCACCGTCGGCTCACCCCAGAAGACGTTCCCCGGCACAAGCCTCGAAGCGTATTCGCAGCTTATCCGAGGTATACCCGGGCTTTCCTGATCCTGTTCCCGCTTCCGGGAATACAGTGATCCGCGTCCCGGCAGCAGCAGTCGCCCACAGGGATCGCGCAACGATCAGCGAGTCGTTTCGGTGGGGTGCGTGGACCGGCACAGCGAACGGCCGGATGGCATCAAACGGCTACATTACGCATCGCCGCGGCGATACTGTTGGCGTAGGCGATGCGCTGTCCTCGCGCCTCACCGGAGCTTCTCTCGTAATACTGATCGAACACCGCTGCCGCGGCGGCGGGCGTCTGCGCGGCTCGGAGATATCCGTATGCTCCGGATTCGTTGCCGCGCAATTCGGCCATCATGAAGTCGACTTGGACCTTCCAGTCGGTGACCGGCCTTCCTCGAGATGCCGCGAACCGCTCCAGACTCTGCCGTCGCCCGCCCCGCCACTGGCACAGGCCGATGGCGCCTTCGCCCGAGTTGTACGCGCTTGTCTTGAAGCCCGACTCGACCTGCATGTTTCCCACGATCCCCGCCGCTTGCGCCGGCGTGAGCCCATATTTCGATATGAGGTACCGGTAGACATCCGCCGCATTCGCGTTCGGGCCTCCCGGGGTGTTGTCGGTGCCGGTGC
>NZ_JBHVDM010000193.1:0-2484 GCF_042802775.1 Nocardia sp. NPDC057455
ACGCAGAACATCACGGTGGACGCGCGGGGCGAAATCCTGGAGCTGAAGAACACCATCAACACGATGGTCGACCAGCTGTCGTCGTTCGCCGACGAGGTCACCCGCGTCTCCCGCGAAGTGGGCACCGAGGGCCGGCTGGGCGGCCAGGCCGATGTCAAGGGTGTCTCCGGCACGTGGAAAGACCTCACCGAGTCGGTCAATGTGATGGCCGACAACCTCACCGCGCAGGTGCGGTCGATCGCCGAGGTGACCACGGCGGTCGCCCGCGGCGATCTGACCCAGAAGATCCGGGTCGATGCCCGCGGGGAAATCCTGGAGCTCAAGGAAACCATCAACACGATGGTCGACCAGCTCTCGGCGTTCGCCGACGAGGTCACCCGCGTCGCCCGGGAGGTCGGCACCGAGGGCAACCTCGGCGGTCAGGCGACCGTGCGTGGCGTATCGGGCACCTGGAAGGACCTGACCGACAACGTCAACGTGATGGCCTCCAATCTGACCGGCCAGGTGCGCTCGATCGCTCAGGTCGCCACGGCAGTGGCCCGCGGCGATCTGAGCCAGAAGATCACCGTGGAGGCGAAAGGCGAGGTCGCGGCGCTGGCGGGCGTGATCAACACGATGGTCGACACACTGTCCGCGTTCGCCGACGAGGTCACCCGCGTCGCGCGCGAGGTCGGCACCGAGGGCATGCTCGGCGGCCAGGCCCGCGTGCCGAACGTGGCGGGAACGTGGAAGGACCTGACCGACAACGTCAACTCCATGGCGAACAACCTGACCAACCAGGTTCGCAACATCGCCCAGGTCACCACCGCGGTCGCGCAGGGAGACCTGACCCGCAAGATCGACGTGGACGCGCGCGGCGAGATCCTCGCGCTGAAGACCACGATCAACACGATGGTCGATCAGCTGTCCGCGTTCGCGGCAGAGGTCACCCGCGTGGCCCGTGAGGTCGGGTCGGAGGGCCGGCTGGGCGGGCAGGCCGAGGTCGAGGGCGTCTCGGGAACCTGGAAGCGCCTGACCGAGAACGTCAACGAGTTGGCGGGCAACCTCACCCGTCAGGTCCGCGCGATCGCCGCGGTCACCAGCGCCGTCGCCGAAGGTGACCTGACCCGCTCCATCACCGTCGAGGCGTCCGGCGAGGTCGCGGAACTCAAAGACAACATCAACTCGATGGTGGAGTCGCTGCGCGAGACCACTAAGGCCAACCAGGATCAGGACTGGTTGAAAACCAACCTGGCCCGCATCTCGGGCCTCATGCAGGGCCAGCGCGACCTGCACGTGGTGGCCGAGCTGATCATGGCCGAGCTGGCACCGTTGGTCTCCGCGCAGTTCGGCGCGTTCTATCTGGCCGACGACACGGCCGAGCGGCCGGAACTCCGGCTGATCGGCTCCTACGGCAGCCCGGAGGAGCCGGGTAGCCGGTCGCGGTTCACCTTCGGTCAGTCGCTGGTCGGCCAGGCGGCGCGCAGCCGCCGCACAATAGCCGTGGACGATGTGCCCGGCGACTACGTCACCATCTCCTCCGGACTGGGACGCACCGCGCCGGTCAACCTCCTCGTGCTGCCGATCGTGGTCGAGGACCAGGTACTCGGGGTGATCGAGCTGGGCTCGTTGCATCGCTTCACCCGCATCCACCAGGACTTCCTCGACCAGTTGATGGAGACGGTAGGCGTCAACGTCAACACCATCATCGCCAACGCCCGCACCGACGAACTACTGGTCGAATCACAGCGCCTGACGACCGAGCTGCAGGCTCGCTCGGAGGAGCTGCAGGTCCAACAGGAGGAACTGCAGCGGTCCAACGCCGAATTGGAGGAGAAGGCGGCGCTGCTGGCCACCCAGAACCGCGACATCGAAGCCAAGAACCTCGAGATCGAACAGGCGCGCCAAGAGCTGGAGACCCGCGCCCAGCAGCTCGCGCTCGCCTCGAAGTACAAGTCGGAGTTCCTGGCCAACATGAGCCACGAGTTGCGCACGCCGCTCAACAGCTTGCTCATCCTCGCGCAGCTACTGGCCCAGAACCCGACCCGCAACCTGACACCCAAGCAGGTCGAATACGCGGGCATCATCCACTCGGCGGGCTCGGACCTGCTCCAGCTCATCAACGACATCCTCGACCTGTCCAAGGTCGAGGCGGGCAAGATGGACGTCACCCCCGAGGCTGTACCGCTGCGCAAGCTGCTGGACTACGTGGAGGCCACCTTCCGGCCGATGACCACCCAGAAGAGCCTCGGCTTCCATGTCACCACCGCACCCGGTCTGCCCACGGATCTGCTCACCGACGACTCCCGGTTGCGGCAGGTGTTGCGCAACCTGCTGTCCAACGCGGTGAAGTTCACCGAGACCGGGTCCGTGGAGCTGAGAATCGAGCCGGCGGCGACGGGCGAACAGCCCGGCGCCCCGCGCCGGCCCCGCCCCGCCCTCGCCGTCCCGGGGTTAGACACCCGCAGCGGCAACACCGAAAACCAGCGGGAGACGATAATCGGC
>NZ_JBHVDM010000194.1:0-2466 GCF_042802775.1 Nocardia sp. NPDC057455
GCGCACCCGGCCGGGTGCGCGCCTTTCGTCGTGAAAATCAGAGCAGGGTCTTGATGTCCGCGGCGGACTCGGGGCCGTACGCCTGCGTGAGGCGCTCCAGCGCGGACTCCTTGCTCAGCGTCCACTCCTGGGTGCCCATCGTCTCCAGGACGAGCACGGCGATCAGCGATCCCAGCTGCGCGGAACGCTCCAGGCTCAACCCGGCGGTGTGCGCGGTGAGGAAGCCCGCGCGGAAGGCGTCGCCGACGCCGGTCGGCTCGACCTTCTCGACCTCGGGTACGACGCCGACGGTCACCTCGGTGCCGTCGCGATCGACGATCCGCACCCCTTCCGCGCCCAAGGTGGTGACGCGCACGCCGACCTTCTGCGCGACCTCTTCCTCGCTCAGACCGGTCTTCTGCAGCAGCAGCGCCCACTCGTACTTGTTCGTGAACAGGTAGGCGGCGCCGTCGATGAGCTGCACGGACTGGTCGCCGTCCAAGCGGGCCAGCTGCTGGGAAGGATCGGCGGCGAACGGAATGCCGAGTTCGCGGCATTCGGTGGTGTGCCGCAGCATCGCCTCGGGGTCGTTGGCGCCCACCAGGACGAGGTCCAGGTCCCTGGTCTCGGCGAGTTCGGCGATGGAGATGTCGCGGGCCTCACTCATCGCGCCGGGGTAGAACGACGCGATCTGGGCCATGTCGTCGTCGGTGGTGCAGACGAAACGCGCGGTGTGGGCGCGCTCGGAGACCAGCACGGTGGAGCAGTCCACCCCGTGCTTCTCCAGCCAGGCGCGATAGTCGCCGAAGTCGGCGCCGACCGCGCCCACGAGCAGGGGCGTGCGATTGAGCAGGCCCATGGCGTAGGCGATGTTGCCACCGACGCCACCGCGACGGATCTGCAGATCGTCGACGAGGAAGCTCAGCGACACGTGGTCGAGCTGATCGGCCAGCAGTACGTCGGCGAACCGTCCGGGAAAACGCATGAGGTGGTCGGTCGCAATGGACGCGGAAACGGCGATGGACACGTGGCTGAGCCCTTCAACTGTAGGCGGCAGGCGGTCAAGACCGGGACGGCAAGGTCCCGGTCTCACCGTAGCGGATCCGCCTCACCGATCCGCCGCAGTCGCGTACCTACATGTCCCGACGCGACAACTGATTTCGCGAGCCCCGAGGCCCGGAGAGGCGGACGGCCTCAGTTGAAGGAGTCGCCGCAGGCGCAAGAGCCGGTGGCGTTCGGGTTGTCGATGGTGAAACCCTGCTTCTCGATGGTGTCGACGAAGTCGATCGAGGCGCCCTGCACGTACGGCGCGCTCATCCGGTCGACCGCCAGCGTGACGCCGGCGAAGTCGACGGTGAGGTCGCCGTCGAGCGAACGGTCGTCGAAGAACAGCTGGTAACGCAGGCCGGCACAACCACCCGGCTGCACCGCGATACGCAGCGCCAGGTCGTCGCGTCCCTCCTGGTCCAGCAGTGCCTTCGCCTTCGCGGCGGCGGCGTCGGTCAGACTCACACCGTGGGTGGCGGTCTCGTTCTGCACAGTCATGAACTCTCCTCGAGGAACCTGTGGTCTACCCGAACAGCGCACGGGGTCGTGTCGGTCAACACCAGTCGGCCGGCTGCTATTCCTCCATCTTGCCACCACCCGATCCGTGATGACACGCAACCTGCGTGACCCCGCACACTCCCGGCGAATCGGACCGCATTTCTCGCCGCGCTACCCATCGAATAGCCTGGTCGATGTGAAATTGTTCCGTCGCGGCGAGTCCAGCAGCACCGACGCGACCGCCGAATCGACGGTGGTCACGGACGGTGACTCAGCCGCGGGCACCACCCGCGCGGCGGCCACGGCCACCGCGGGCAAGGGCCGCCCCACTCCGAAACGCCGTGACGCACAGGGCAAGCGCCGCGGTCCGATAGCACCCGCTCCGCTCACCGCGAAAGAGGCCCGCGCCCGGCGCAAGGCCGCGCGGGGCAGCAGGGAGGAGCGCAAGGCCGCGTCCGCCAGGCGGCGTGAGGCCGCCGCGGATCGGCGGGAACGCATGCTCGCGGGCGAGGACAAATACCTGCCGCCCCGCGACCAGGGCCCGGTCCGGGCGTTCGTGCGCGACATCGTCGACGCCCGCCGCAACCTGGTGGGCCTTTTCATGCCGATGGCCCTGGTGCTGATCCTGTCGATGTTCGTCGCGCCCGCACTGCAGACCATCGTCACCCTGGCCATGCTGGTGATGATGCTGTTCATGGGCATCGAGGGCGTTTTGCTCGGCCGGGTGGTGAACAACCGGGTCAGGGAGCGTTTCCCGGAGACCACCGACGGCGGGTACCGGCTCGGCTGGTACGCCTTCGTCCGCGCCTCCCAGATCCGCAAGATGCGCGCCCCGAAACCGCGCGTCAACCCGGGCGACGCTGTGTAGTTTGGCCGCGCCTTCGGCGCGGCGTGTTCGCGGCCCCTTTGTGGCTCGCGTTTGCGCGGCCGCCGCTGGCGACC
>NZ_JBHVDM010000195.1:0-2451 GCF_042802775.1 Nocardia sp. NPDC057455
GCAAAACTGGAATGAGGGTCGGATGGGTTTGGTTGGGTTGGTTCCTGAGCTGCAAGTTAGGGTCTAAATCGTGCAGAGATGGCGAAGTCTCGACGAGGTGCCCGCGGACTGGGGGCGCTGTGTCCTCACGATCGGTGTGTTCGACGGCGTGCACCGCGGTCACGCGCAGCTCATCAGCCGGGCCGTGAAGTCCGCCGCCGCGCGCGGCGTGCCGGCGGTGCTGATGACGTTCGATCCGCACCCGATGGAAGTGGTCCGCCCCGGCTCACACCCCGCGCAGCTGACCACCCTGACCCGACGCGCCGAACTGGCCGAGGAACTGGGCGTGGACGTGTTCTGCGTCATGCCGTTCACGCAGGAGTTCATGAAGCTGACTCCCGCGCGTTATGTCCACGACCTGCTGGTGGAGCGGTTGCACGTGGTCGAGGTGGTGGTCGGTGACAACTTCACTTTCGGCAAGAAAGCCGCGGGCTCGGTCGAGACCATGCGCGAGCTCGGCAAGCGCTTCGGCTTCGAGGTCGACGGCGTGACCCTGCTCGCCGAACACGCCGTGACCTTCTCCTCGACCTACATCCGCGCGTGCGTCGATGCCGGGGACATGGCGGCCGCGGCCGAGGCGCTGGGACGCCCGCACCGGGTGGAGGGCGTCGTCGTGCACGGTGACGGCCGCGGCAAGCAACTCGGTTTTCCCACCGCGAACGTCGCGCCGCCGATGCACGCCGCGATTCCGGCCGACGGCGTGTACGCGGGATGGTTCACCGTGCTCGGCCCCGGCCCCACCATCGGTACCGTCACCCCGGGCGAGCGGGCCATGGCCGCCGTCTCGGTGGGCACCAATCCGACCTTCTCCGGCCGCGCCCGCACCGTCGAGGCGTACGTGCTCGACGGCGAGGCCGATCTCTACGGTCAGCACGTCGCGGTGGACTTTGTCGAGCACATCCGGGGCCAGCGCAAATTCGAGTCGGTGGAGGAGCTAGTCGAGTCCATGGGCCGCGACGTGGAGACCGCGCGCAAGATCCTCAGCGCCGTCGACGCCGGGTGAGCGTCAAGACTTCATGAAATCGAGCAGATCGTCGTTGAGCTGCTCGGCATGCGTGATGTACAGGCCGTGCCCGGCGGTCGGGTACTCCTTGTAGACGCAGTTCGGGATGAGTTTCGCAGTGCGCCTGCTGCTGGCGTCGATCGGGATGGACTGATCCGGGACCCCGTGCACGACCAGCGCGGGTATCGGCAGATTCCGCAGAGTCTCGCGGTGGTCGGACCGGAAGGTCGTTTCCCAGACCGCGATGGTGGCCCACGGCGCGGCGGACAGGCAGCGGCGGGTCTCGTGCTCGATCAGCGCGGGGGAGACGTCGTTGCCGAGATGGGTGGCGAAGTATCCCTGCGCGCGGTCGGCGAACCATTTGGGCCGGTCTTTGCGCCACTGCGCCACCGAGGCCAGGCTCAGTTCGTCCGGAAGACCTTCGGGGTTGTCCTCGGTCTGCCGCAGGAACGGGAGCGTGGTGGCGAACAGCGCGATGCGCGCGACCCGCGTGGTGCGGTGCCTGGCCAGGTAGTGCGCGACTTCCGCGCCGCCCGCGGAGTGGGCGACCAGGGTGAGATCGCGCAGGTCCAGGCGTTCGATCAGCTCGGCCACGTCGTCGGCGCGGGTGTCCAGGTCGTATCCGGTGGACGGCCGGTCCGAGCGGCCGTGCCCGCGCCGGTCGAGCAGCACGCAGCGGTAACCCTGCTCGACGAAGAAGGGGACTTGGTACTCCCACATCTCCGTGTTCAGCGCCCACCCGGCGATGAACACGATCGGTGCTCCGGTTCCGTAGTCCTCGTAAGCCAGGCGGGTGCCGTCGGTCGTCTCCAGGTAGGGCATCGTTTCTCTCCTCGTATTCGGCGGCCTGACAAGAAGATTCGCAGCCGAGCTGCGCGGAGTCGATTACCCGGAAGGTAATGCCTACGCTTCCCTGTGCCGCGCGGCCGGAACGGGGGCCAGGCTCGCGGGCGGCGATTTCGGTGGGGAGCGCCCGGTCCGGTAGTGTGGTCCCTCGGGTTTGCTGCGGTCCGCGGTGGCGCCCATACCCGGGTAACCGGACATTCGAGCGCGGAACTGAGAAACAGGAGTGGATGCCCCATGGCGCTGACCACCGAGCAGAAGTCGGCGATTCTCGCCGAGTACGGCCTGCACGAGAAGGACACCGGTTCGCCGGAGGCGCAGATCGCGCTGCTGTCCAAGCGGATCGCCGACATCACCGAGCACCTCAAGAAGCACAAGCACGACCACCACACCCGCCACGGCCTGATGGCGCTGATCGGTCGTCGCAAGCGCCTGTCGAAGTACCTGCAGGACAACGACATCAACCGCTACCGTTCGCTGATCGAGCGGCTCGGGCTCAGGCGGTAATTTTTTGCGGCGCCTGCGGCGCCGCGTGTTCGCGGCCCCTTTATGGCTCGCGTCCGAGC
>NZ_JBHVDM010000196.1:0-2232 GCF_042802775.1 Nocardia sp. NPDC057455
CGCGGACGCAGCGATCACTCGGACGCGAGCCGGGCCGCGAACGGGACATGCTCGGTCTCGCTTCGCTCGAAACCGGGAGTCGGGGTTGAGCTGGGCGCGTTGGTGGGCGAACCTCAGACATCGAGCACGCGGCTCGCGGTGGTCGATCAACGGTAGAGCTGGCGTCGACCGGTGATCAGTCGCCTATGCGGCGACCGCGCGGACGTCAGCCGGGCCGGGAACGGGACATGCTCGGTCTCGCTTCGCTCGGAATCGGGAGTTGGGCGCGTTGGTGCGCGGGCTCTAGGCGGAGTGGCGGGGCTCGGAGTGGCTGGCGGTCGTGGTGTCGATCGGCGATCGGCGTGTAGGTGGCGGCCGCGTGAGCGCGAGCCGGGCCGCGAACGGGACGTGCTCGGTCTTGCTTCGCTCGAAACCGGGAGTCGGGGCATGCGGGCTCGTGTTATATGTCGGGCCATTGCATGCGAGCTGGTGGCCAGGGTGGGCGTTGGTGGCAGTGTTGGTGGCCGCCTCGTGGGCTCGGAGGTTGGGCCGTCCCGGTTCTTGTCGCGAATGCGGCCATGTGGGAGGGAGTGGAGCGCGGGCGGTGTGCGGTCTTGCTGCGCTCGAACTGACGGTTCAGCCGGTGTGGTGGCGTGCGGCGGTTGTCATAGTCGTGAACGTCGTGGTCGTTTCAAGCGCTGCCCATCGGAACGTTCAGGCATTGCTCTTCCGAGTCGAGGGCGGGCCGGGATGGGCGGACGGGACTATTGTCTGCGTTCCTTCCGAGGGCTGGTGTCCGGGTCATCTGGCCTGGTCGTGAGGCTGATCGCCCGGTGTCGGTGCTCGACTGCTACCCGCGAGTAGGGTCTCGGTGGGGGCCCGATACGCTGCACCGCATGCCGTATCTGGAACGCCACGGGGAAGTGTTCGTCGTCTACCTCGGCGCCGAGGGACAGACGGACAGCGAGAACCGTTTTCACCCGGACTGGATCGACGCGTTCCATGGGCTGCTGGACGAGGTCGAGAGCTCCGAGGGGCCTGCCGCGCTGGTGACGACCGCGACCGGGAAGTTCTTCAGCAACGGTCTGGACACCGATTGGCTGTTCGGCAATCTGGACAAGATGCACGGTTACCTCGACCGCGTGCACTCGCTCTACACCCGTCTGCTCGCCTTCCCCCTGCCGACCGTCGCGGCGATCAACGGCCACGCCTTCGGTGCGGGCGCCATGCTGGCCACTTCGCACGATTTCCGGGTGATGCGCGCCGATCGCGGCTTCTACTGCCTGCCCGAGGTGCATCTGGGCATGCCCTTCACCATCGGGATGAACGCCTTGCTCACCGAGCGGTTGTCCAACCAGGTCTGCGTGCAGGCGATGACCACCGGCCACCGCTACCCGGCC
Source organism: Nocardia sp. NPDC057455 (assembly GCF_042802775.1). Taxonomy (NCBI): domain Bacteria; kingdom Bacillati; phylum Actinomycetota; class Actinomycetes; order Mycobacteriales; family Nocardiaceae; genus Nocardia; species Nocardia sp. NPDC057455. The sequence goes on from NZ_JBHVDM010000196.1 coordinate 1,380, forward strand.
GACGAGGCGATCGCCGCGGGCATCGTGGAGGGCAAGGCCGAAGCCGCGGAGTTGCTCACGTCCGCGATCGAGCGGGCTGCGGCACTGGCGAGCAACCGCAAGCCCAACCTCCCTGTGATCAAGCGCGCCCTTCACGCGAAGGCTCTGGCCGGCCTCGCCGTCCCGACCACTCCGGAGAACCTGGCGTTCGCCACGAGCTGACCCCCCGTGCAGAGGGGGCACCTCCCGCCTCCGCGCGTACCGCCCGCTCCCAGTCCGGCGGCTGCATCTGCAAGGAAGTCGTTACAGCACTCATCCGGCTATTTGCCGCTGTCACGCAGCGAACCTCTCGAGTGGCCGCTTCCGCAGTGCCGGCCAGCCAGATGCGGGGCGGTGCGAGCACCGCAGTCCGCCCCACATGCACCCGCTGTTCGCGGCCCAGCTCACGTTCACGTGATCGCCGCATAGGCGACTGATCACCGGTCGACGCCAGCTTTACCGTCGACCACCGCGAGCGGTGTGCTCGATGTCTTGCGTTCGCGCCCCAACACGCTCGGCGCACCTCAGCTCCCGGTTTAGAGCGAAGCGAGATCGAGCATGTTCCGTTCGCGGCCCGGCTCAGGTTTGCGTGGTCGCCGCGTAGGCGGCTGATCACCGGTCACGCGAGCTTTCCGGTCGACCACCGCGAGCCGCGTGCTCGATGTCTGGGGTTCGCGCCTCGACTTGCTCGGCGCCCTCCGCTCCCGGTTTAGAGCGAAGCGAGACCGAGCACCTCCCGTTCGCGGCCCAGCTCAGATACACGCGCCGCCGCATAGGCGCCTGATCACCGGTCGACGCCAGCTCTACCGTTGATCGACCACCGCGAGCCGCGTGC
>NZ_JBHVDM010000197.1:0-2199 GCF_042802775.1 Nocardia sp. NPDC057455
GACGCAACGACGCGTTCGCGGCCCGCTTCTCATCTCTACGCGCGGCGCCCCAACGGCTTTCGCGCAGCGGATACCCAGCCGCTCGAGTATCTCGCTTCGGTCGGAGATCACCTGTGCCGCCGCCCCTGCGGTAGCGTCCGCGAGCGCGACCCGATACCGAGGTACTAGGCGCGAATAGCGCCGCGGCGGGACGCCGCACAGCGTCCACGATTCCTACCTTCGGTTCATGTCCACAACACATTTCGCCGCTCCCCGGGAGGGATCGTCGGCGCGAAGGTCGCGCGCGAGCACGAACGCGGCGATGCGCGGGTGGCGGCTGCATCGACCGCTGCTCGGCACGGTGGCCGCGATGGCCGCGCTCGTCCTGTTCTCCCTCGCGGCGATGCTGGTCGACGACCGCGAACTGCTGGGCGAGTCGGTCTGGCTCAAGCCGATGAAGTTCGGCCTCGCGTTCTTCCTCTACAGCCTCACCTTGGCGTGGCTGCTGTCGTTGCCGCACAAGGGAAGCCGTGCCACCTGGTGGCTCGGCACGGTGTTCGCGGTGACCGGGATCATCGATGTCGGTTTCATCGTGCTGCAGGCCGCACGCGGCACATTCAGCCACTTCAACACCGAGGACGACCCGGTGAACTCGATCGGTCAGGTGGTCTTCGCCTCGGGTGTGCCCGGCCTGTTCCTCGCGAACCTGCTCATCGTGCTGATCCTGGCCTGGCAGCGGTTGGTCGACCGCCCGACGGCACGGGCCATCCATGCCGGCTTGGCGCTGGCCGTCGTCGGCATGGCGCTGGGCTATTCGATGGGCTTCACCGGGAAGCAGCTCGTCCGCGACAGCGACGGACGGATCGTCGAATTGGCCGCGGGGCATACCGTTGTCGCCGACCCGGGCGATCTCGCACCGCGCGACGCCATGGGCGGCCTCCCGATCACGCATTGGAGCACCGTCGGCGGCGACCTGCGCGTTCCGCACTTCGTCGGACTGCACGGCATCCAGGTGCTGCTGCTGGTGGCCGTCACCCTCGCCTGGCTCGCGCCGCGCTATCGCTGGCTGCGCCCGGAACGTGCCCGCGCGGCCGTCGTGGGCGTGCTGGCAGCCGGATATGCCGGTCTGCTGGCGCTGGTCTTCTGGCAGGCCATGCGCGCTCAGTCACTGGTCCACCCGGACACGGCCACCTGGGTCGCGGCGAGCGGGCTCGCCGCGGCCGTAGGAGCACTGCTCGGTGCGGTGTATCTCCGTCATCGGGGCACCGGCGGCGCACACCGCCGCCTGGCGAGGGAGCCGGTCACCGCAGACGTTCCGCGTCACGGGTGAGCGCGACCAGAGTCGCGCCGAGCGCGGCCAGCTCCTCGGCTGTCGCACCCTCCCCGATGGCGGTGGCGACGTCCTCGGCGGCACAGCGGGCGGCGAACCAGCGATCGGCCAGGTCGGCGGCCTCCTGGGCGCTGAGTACAACCGCGTCGTCGGGAATCCCGGTTCCCTTCAAGCTGTTGCGGTGTTCGTAGGCGCGTTGGCGACAGGACTGGCGGCAGTACCGGCGACGGCGGCCGGCCTCCGATTCCACGATCTCCCGCCCACACCACTGGCAGGACAAGCGGCGCGACATGACGCAGAACACTAATCGCTCGCCACCCGCGCTCCGCTCAGCGACCCCGGCGAATCACCCCGCGGCGGGCGTGAGGAGGCCGACGCGGCGCGGGCACTACAATGGAACGGTTCACCGCGGCCGCGTCGGGAACTATCGGCGCAGGCCCGATCGTTGTACACAGGGTCCGGCGGGTGCCCCGCGCACTCGTGCGGACACGGTCGCAGCGCACGAAGACTCGAGCACACAGGGAGAGGCACACCATGGCAGATCGCGTACTCCGAGGTAGTCGGCTCGGAGCGGTGAGCTACGAGACCGATCGCGACCACGACCTGGCTCCGCGTCGGATCGCCCGGTACCGGACCGACAACGGCGAGGAATTCGATGTTCCCTTCGCCGACGACGCCGAGATCCCGCCGACCTGGCTGTGCCGCAACGGCCAGGAGGGCGTGCTGATCGAGGGCACCACCCAGGAGGCCAAGAAGGTCAAGCCGCCGCGCACGCACTGGGACATGCTGCTGGAGCGCCGCAGCAAGGAGGAGCTCGAGGAGTTGCTCAAGGAGCGCCTCGAACTGCTCAAGACCCGCCGCCGCGCCTGACGGTCCGCACATCACGGATA
>NZ_JBHVDM010000198.1:0-2160 GCF_042802775.1 Nocardia sp. NPDC057455
GGCGTTCGTTCGTTCCGGTGCGGCTCTCTCGGGTCAGGACGCGACTCCTTCGGCATCCGCGCCGATGCTCAGCGGCGGCGAAAGGCAGGACGCCGGTTCCCCGCTTGTGTCGCTCGACCGAGGTGCCGGCGAGAGGTCCCGTCAGTCCTGCTCTTCGACCTTCGCCATGGCCAGCACGTCGAGGCGGCGGTCGAGTTCCTCCTCGGTCAGCTTCTCGTCCAGCAGGCCGCGATCGATGACGGTCTGCCGAATGGTCTTCTTCTCCCGCAGCGCTTCCTTCGCGACCGCGGCCGCCTCTTCGTAGCCGATCGCCGAGTTCAGCGGAGTGACGATCGAGGGGGAGGACTCGGCGAGCATCCGCAGGTGCTCGACATTGGCGACCAGGCCGCGCACGCACTTGTCGGCGAACACTCGCGCGACATTGGCCAGCAGGCGAATCGACTCCAGCAAGTTGCGCGCCATGACCGGGATGTACACATTCAGTTCGAAGGCGCCGTTCGCGCCCGCGAAGGCGACCGCGGCATCGTTGCCGATCACCTGCGCGCCGACCTGGGTCACCGCCTCGGGGAGCACCGGGTTCACCTTGCCGGGCATGATCGAGCTGCCCGGCTGCAGATCCGGCAGCTGGAGTTCGGCCAAACCGGTGAGCGGGCCCGAGCCCATCCAGCGGATGTCGTTGGCGATCTTGGTCAGGCTCACCGCGATCGTGCGGAGCGCACCGGACGCCTCGACCAGGCCGTCGCGCGCGGCCTGCGCCTCGAAGTGGTCCTCGGCCTCGCGCAACGCATCGATGTCGGTGGCGCGCACCAGTTCCGCGACGACCTTCGCGCCGAAGCCCTCCGGCGCGTTCAGCCCGGTGCCGACCGCCGTGCCGCCGATCGGCAGCTCGCCGAGCCGCGGCAGCGTCGCCATGATGCGGTCGATGCCCGCCGCGACCTGGCGGGTGTAGCCGCCGAACTCCTGGCCGAGGGTCACCGGAACTGCGTCCATCAGGTGGGTGCGGCCGGACTTCACCACGGTGCGCCATTCCGTCGACTTGTCCAGCAGCGCCAGCCGCAGATGCTCCAGCGCGGGAACCAGGTCGGTGATGACCGCTTCGGTGGCGGCGAGATGCGTTGCGGTGGGGAAGGTGTCGTTGGACGACTGGGACATGTTCACGTCGTCGTTCGGGTGGACGGTGACGCCCTTCGCCTTGGCCAGCGAGGCGATCACCTCGTTGGCGTTCATGTTCGAGCTGGTGCCGGAACCGGTTTGGAAGACGTCGATCGGGAACTGGTCGTCGTGCCTGCCCTCGGCGATCTCGTTCGCCGCGGCGATGATGGCATCGGCCTTCCCCGGATCGAGCAGACCCAGGTCGCGGTTCACCGTGGCACACGCGGCCTTCAGCAGGCCGAGCGCGCGAATCTGCGCCCGCTCCAAGCCGCGTCCGCTGATCGGGAAGTTCTCCACGGCCCGCTGGGTCTGCGCCCGCCACAACGCGTCCACCGGAACCCGGACCTCGCCCATGGTGTCGTGCTCGATGCGGTACTGCGTCTCCTCGCTCATGATCCCGACCCTATGCCGCGGCCGCTGCCCATGGGGCAGCCACGCCTGAGGTCATTCGCACAGGCCGGACGAGGTCCACCCGGGAATACGGGAACCGCCGCCCCGGGACGCCCGCGCCATCGGTCCGGCGACTTACCCGGCCGTAGCAACATGTCGGTGAAGACCCATAAAGACCTCTCACCTGGCGAATTACGGCGACGGGTCGCTAACAGGCCGGCCCGCGGTTGACGCCGGAGGTGATAGTCAGGCCCGGTGCCGGTCGCAGAGCGAAGCCGGAGCGAGCACGTAGACACCATGCGGCCACCTGATCGCTCTCTCCAGCCGGCCCGAGGTAGCGCGATATCGAGTGCATCGGTGTCGCGGAGGACGGACTGCGACACCACCGGCCCCGCGCCGAGCGAAACCGAGCACGTCCGTTCACAGCCGGGCTCGAGTTCGTGCGGCCGCCGGGGGCGAGGCGTTCGCTATCTACCGCCGCTTCGCGGTTGTCGGCGAAGGTGCGGAGTAGCGCCCGACGTGATCGGATCGACCTCGACTCCCGGTTTCGAGCGGAGCGAGACCGAGCATGTTCTGTTCGCGGCCCGGCTCGTGTTTGCGTGACCACCGCGTCCGCGA
>NZ_JBHVDM010000199.1:0-2105 GCF_042802775.1 Nocardia sp. NPDC057455
CGGAAATAGTGTCTATCCGGTCCGGCGCCCGGCGTCGGCAGCATCGTGGTGGTTCTGTGCCGGCGTCGGGTGGACGCAACGAAAGTGCTCGTGGCACAAGGCTTCGGACTTCCGCCGGGCTCGGACGGCGGGGCCCCGGCCTACTGCTTGATGAAGCTGGAGGCGATTCGCCAAAATGTCGCGGGCTGCAATGTCTTGAGATCCCAATCATCGGCCATCGCATGCGCGGTGGTGACGATCCGGTCGATATCGAAATCGTGCCGAGTTGCCGCACCGGTGGATTCGACGGCATCGATGACGTATGCCACGGCGGTTTCTCGGGAGAATGCGGTATTGCTGTGGCCCCTGCGGGCCGTTGATGTGCTCATTTGTCTACCGTTCGCTGGCTGGTCGGCCAGTGCGGTGTCGGTTGATCCGAACCGACCGCCGGTAAGTGGTTGTTCCATTCGAACGCCCCTGCTTGTCTGGCGGCGGCAAACCCACGGCGGCTTCGGCCTTCGGCTCGCCCACGCGGCCTTCCCTGGTGGTCCCCTGTAAAGCGTTGCGGGACCGAGTTTATGCCGCTGTACCTTTCAGATGCAAGCACATCTGCACGATCGATTGCACGTGCGCAGTACGTATTTCGAGGCCGGAAGTTTGCGGATGTGGTGCCCGGCGCAGATGTTTCAGTCGCGGGCGAATAGGACGTCCGTGCTGTAATCGATCTGTGTACCCGGCTCGACGAATTGGTCCGCGGCGGCCCGCCAGGCCAGAAAATGTTCGGTGAAACGGTGTGCTTCGGCCGCCTCGTCATCGGTGTAGAGCTGGTAGAGGAAGAATCGGTGCGGGTCCACCCGATCTGCGCAGATGTCGAAGCGCAGACAGCCGGGCTCGGTCCGTACCGAGGCGTCGGCGCTGCGGGATATAGCCGCCAGGAACTCGGCGCGAGAGCCGGGGCGGATCTTCATCGAGACGATTCGACTGAACACGGTTGTTCTCCCATCGTGACCGTTGCGGTCGATCGGCAAGGGCGGCGGCGAGGTACACGACAGGTCAGTCGGCCAGTTGCGCTATTGCCTGGCTAATCGGAATGGCGCCCGAAACGAGTTCGAGTGTCAACCCGAAGGTGCGCGCGGCGGGCAGCAGTCCGGCCAGTACGGCGGCGACGTCGGCGCGGGGGACCTCGCCGCGTTCGACCGGGGGCGGGGCGAGAGTCACCAGTCCGGTGCCCGGAGAATCGACCAGCCGACCCGGGCGCAGGATGGTCCAGTCGAGGTCTCTGCTTCGCAGGTCGTCTTCAGCCTTGGTCTTGGCATCCAGATACGCCGCCCACACCTCGTCGGAACCGGGAGCGAGCGACTGACCGGCACCCATCGTGGAGATCTGCAGGAAACGGCGCACTCCGGTTCGCTCGGCCGTCTCGGCCAGCCGGACGGAGCCGCCCAGATCGACGGTGTATTTGCGTTCGACGCCGCTGCCCTGCCCCGCGCCCGCGGCGAAAATCGCGGCGTCGCACCCTTCTACGACGTCCGCCAATTCGTCGGTGCCCGCGTGCTCGAGGTCGCACCGCACCGGCTCGGCGCCGGTGACGCGCACCTCGTCCGCGTGCTGGGGATTGCGGATCAAGGCGGCGACCTCGTGGCCGTTCGCGGTCAGCACGGGGGCGAGCAGCAAGGCGATCTTCCCGTGTCCTCCTGCGATGACGACGCGCATGGATCGCTCCTTCCGGTCGGGGCGGCGCCCGCGCTCAGCGCTCGGGGCCGCCGGGATTGCAGTGTGCTTCGACGGTGGCCGGATAGCCGACCGCCGGGCGCCACGGTTCCAGGTTCCAGCTCGGCTTGTTCGGCTGGACCAGCCGTGCCCACGCCCAGTGACAGATGAACTGATCGCGCATGCCGGGTGCGTCGGCGTCCGCCGACTCGTGCACGACTTCCTGCCACGCCCGTTCGTCCGAGCCGGGGAAGGTGGTCTGCCGGCCTGCCTGCGTGGGGAAGACGAGCAGTCGCGGGCCGTCGACCGTCTCGGTCCAGGTGAGGTGATCGATCAGCGGCTGTCCCGCGTACGGGTCGACGGTCGGCATCGCCGCCTGCGCTGTCGAAACCGGCGACGCCGACGCGCTGGAGGTG
>NZ_JBHVDM010000200.1:0-2099 GCF_042802775.1 Nocardia sp. NPDC057455
GGTGAGCAGTTGGAGTTGCCGGCGGATCGGGCGCGGCCGGTGATGGCTTCGCATCGTGGTGCGACGCTGGGTTTCGAGATCGACGCCGGGGTGCATGCGGGGTTGAGCCGGGTCGCGCAGGAACACAATGCGACGTTGTTCATGGTGGTGCATGCGGCGTTGGCGGTGTTGCTGGCGCGGTTGTCCGGTAGCCGGGATATCGCGGTGGGTACGCCGGTGGCCGGGCGTGGTGAGGCGGCGTTGGATGATCTGATCGGGATGTTCGTCAACACGTTGGTGTTGCGTACCGAGATCGACCCCGGTGCGCGGTTCGATGGGCTGCTGAGTGCGGTGCGTTCGGTGGATGTGGAGGCGTTCGGGCATGCCGACGTGCCGTTCGAACGCTTGGTGGAGTTGCTGGATCCGGTGCGGTCGGCGGGGCGGCATCCGCTGTTCCAGGTGATGCTGACCTTCCAGAATCTGGCGGTCTCGGAGTTGGAGTTGCCGGGGTTGTCGGTGTCGGGGGTGGATCTGGCGGTGGGGTTGGCGAAGTTCGATCTGCAGTTGGCGATCGCGGAGAACAGTGATCGTCACGGTGGGGTCGGGGGGTTGTCGGCGGCGTTCACCTACGCCACCGACCTGTTCGACACCGCGACGGTGCAGGACTTCGCCGACCGGTTCACCCGTATTTTGGCCGCGGTGGCCGCGGACGCGTCGGTGATCGTGGGCGATATCGATGTGCTGGCTCCTGGTGAGCGGGAGTTGGTGTTGCACGAGTGGTCCACCCCGGGCACGCTCGTGCCGGAAGTGACGTTGGTGGAGGTCATCGCCACCCAAGCCCGCAGCCGCCCCGACGCGGTCGCGATCCGTTTCGGCGACACCAGCTTGACGTTCGGGCAGTTGCAGCGTCGGGCGAATCAGGTGGCTCGTGCGTTGATCGCTCGGGGTGCGGGACCGGAAACAGTGGTGGCGGTGGCGATGCCGCGTACCGAGGAGTTGCCGGTCGCGTTGTTGGGTGTGTTGACCGCGGGAGCGGCGTATCTGCCGATCGATACCACTTATCCGGTGCAGCGGTTGGAGTTCATGCTCGATGACGCCGCCCCCGTCTGCATCCTGACCACCGCCGCCGAGCGGGAGTCGCTACCCGCGGGCAATATCCCGGTGCTGCTGCTGGAAGACACCACCGGCTACGACGACGCCAGGGTCCGTAACCGCGAACGTGTGGTGCCGCTGCGTCCGGACAACTTGGCGTATGTCATCTACACCTCCGGCTCCACCGGTGTGCCCAAGGGCGTCGGGGTCGCGCACCGCAATGTGGTCGAGTTGTTCGCCAACACCCAGTTGCTGTTCGAGTTCGACGAAACCGACGTGTGGACACTGTTCCACTCCTACGCCTTCGACTTCTCGGTGTGGGAATTGTGGTGCGCGCTGGCCAACGGCGGCACCGTGGTCGTGGTCGACTACCTCACCTCCCGCTCGCCGGAACAGTTCCGCGAACTGTTGATCCGCGAGCAGGTCACCGTCCTCAACCAGACCCCGTCGGCGTTCTATCAGTTGGCCGAGGCCGACCGGGCCACGCACCCGGACGACCAGGGCGAGTTCGCGCTGCGCTACGTCGTGTTCGGTGGTGAGGCACTGGATCTGCGCCAGTTGCAGCGCTGGTACGACCACCACCCGGTGGACGCGCCGTGGCTGGTGAACATGTACGGCATCACCGAGACCACGGTGCACGTGTCCTATCTGTCGCTGGATGAGCAGATGGCCGACAACCCGGCCAGTGTGATCGGCCGGGCCATTCCGGGCCTGGACGCGTACGTGCTCGACGATCGGCTCAACCCCGCGCCGGTCGGTGTCGCCGGAGAGATCTACGTCGCGGGCGCTCAGCTCTCGCGCGGCTACCTCGGCCGTCCCGGCCTGGCCGCTGCCCGGTTCGTCGCCAATCCCTTCGGTACGCCGGGCTCGCGGATGTACCGCTCCGGCGATATCGGCCGGTGGGTGGGTTTGGGTGGTCAGGCCACCCTGGAATACGCCGGGCGTGGGGACCAGCAGGTGCAGTTGCGTGGGTTCCGTATCGAGCTCGGCGAGATCGAAGCGGCGCTGCTGCGCTGCCCGGGGGTCAG
>NZ_JBHVDM010000201.1:0-2061 GCF_042802775.1 Nocardia sp. NPDC057455
CGGTAACCCTTTCGGCCCGCCGCCGCGAGCAGATCCTCGACATGTCGGTCGATTGCCCAGATGTGGAGGTCCATCAGATCGAGTGCTGGATTCATTTACCTGGGGGAATACCGATGACCGAGATCGAGTCGCCGACGCTGCTGCGCCGCCAGCTCGGCAGATTTCTGCGCGAGGCCCGCGAAGGCCGTGGACTGACGATCGCCATCGCCGCCAAAGAAGTTCAGCTCAGCTTCAACGGACTACAACGCCTGGAAACCGGCCGCGCCGTGAAGCCCCGCCGCCAGGACGTGCGCGAGCTGTGCATGTTGTACGAGGTGAACCCCGAACAGACCGAACAGGCGGTGGGGTTGGCATCGCGCGCGGCAACGGCACGGGACGAGGACGGGATCACTCCGCTCGGCGGGTTGTTCTCGGATGCCTTCAACATGTACGTCGGCATGGAGCGGTCAGCTCGGCGGCTGACGTCTTACGAGGTCCAAGTGCCCGGCCTGTTGCAGACCGCTGACTATGCCCGCGCCTTGATAGGGGCGTTTCTGCACGACGGTTCGGCCGACGAAATCGAACAACGCGTGCGGGTTCGCCTCAACAGGCAGGTGGCTGTCACCCGCAAGACGCGTCCTGTGGACCTGCACGTGCTCCTCGACGAATCAGCGCTATACCGGGTCGTCGGAGGACCGAAAGTGATGTCAGAGCAGCACCGCTACCTAGCCGATGTCAGCACACGGCCGAACGTCACCCTGCGCATCCACCCATGCTCAGCCGGATACACGCGCGGCATCCTGCACGGCTCGTTCGTGCTCCTGGACTTCGGCATTGACAACAAAGGCAGGCCGATCGAACCGCCGGTCGTCTACCTCGACGGTGGTATGAGCAGCGATCTCTACTTGGAAAGGCCCGAATTGTGCAGCGTTACACTGAAATGGCCGACGCCATCCGGGAGACGGCCCTGGACGAGAAGACCACGCGCGACCTGCTCCGCCGGGCAGCAAGGAGTTTTGACGGTGACCGTTGACCTATCCGGAGCAAGCTGGTTCAAGAGCAGCTTCAGCGAGTCCAACGGCCAGTGCGTAGAGGTCGCCCACCTGGACGACAGCACGGTCGGCACGCGCGACTCCAAGAACCCGACCGGCCCGGCCCTGACGTTCACCCCCGCCGCATGGGACATCTTCCTCGCCGGAACCAAAGACGGCGAATTCGACCACAGCTGAACACGTTTCGATCCCTAAATCGCACTACACCCAACGGGCTCGATGATGAAGTCACCGGGCTCCGCGGTCGGAAGCACGCCCCTAACGAACCTCCCTCGGCAGCAACCCGTTCGGCGAGGGAGTCAAGTTTCAGCTGTGGGCGTTCCCGCAACCTGCACGACGGCTATGAGTGGCACACGGCAGCGGCAAATCGCGAGTAGACCTCTCGGCGATGTGCCACTCGCGGGAGCATGGTTGGCGAGGTGGCTCGATTTCGGTCTCAGGCATGCAAGTAGGGATCATCTGCCCAAGGATCGCCGTAGTTCTCGTACGGATCACCCAATTCTCGCAGTCGACGTCGACCATCCTCAGTGAGCTTCGCCCTGAACACCTCATTGGAGCCGATCTCATCGTCGCGTATACCTAAATATCCAGGAACTCCGTTATAGCCGTGAGAGACACGCCTGATCGCTTCCTCCGTACCGACTGCCCAGGCCTCCCACGACCGACCGCCGCCCGGGAATGCACCGAAATCGATGTAACCTTTGTCAGCCAACTCTCGGAGTATTGTGAGAACGTATGCACGCGAATATTCTTCGGGGGCGATCTTCTCAACCGTGCCGTCGAATTCACCGATGGCCGCCCAATCGTCGGAGACATTGTAGAGAAGAAAATTCTCCAGCTTCTCGATCACGGCAGATGCACCTTTACTGGCCTCTTACTTCCCGGATAAAGGATGTCGATGGTGTCGAACAGGAGATCGGCTACCGGCGTATGACCTCGCCGCGGCAGCGCAGCATCGAGCACTGCCGTATGCGTCGGTCGATCGAGGCAGGATTATGAAGCCGACGCGAAAGGCGCTGCGGCGGAAACC
>NZ_JBHVDM010000202.1:0-1799 GCF_042802775.1 Nocardia sp. NPDC057455
GTGGTATCGATCGGCAGATACGCCGCTCCCGCGGTCAACACACCCAACAACGCGACCGGCAACTCCTCGGTACGCGGCATCGCCACCGCCACCACCGACTCCGGTCCCGCACCCCGAGCGATCAACGCCCGAGCCACCTGATTCGCCCGGCTTTGCAACTGCCCGAACGTCAAGCTGGTGTCGCCGTAACGGATCGCGACCGCGTCCGGACGCAACCACGCCTGCTCGGCGATCACGTCCGGCAAGGTCGCACCGGGAACCCAGGCCCCCGGCACATTCCACGCACTGAGTACCTGATCGCGCTCGCCGGGTGCGAGCACATCGATGTCCCCGACCACGGCGGTGGCATCGGCCGCGACCGCCGCCAGGATACGACGGAATCGGCTCGCGAAGTTCCGCACGGTCGATTCGTCGAACAGGTCGGTCGCATAGCCGATCATCACCGAAAGGCCCTGTGCGCCGGGCTGTTCGGCCAGGGTAATCTGCAGATCGAACTTGGCCGCCGACACCTGGGGATCGATGCCGGACACCGTGAGCCCGGGCAACTCGAGCGTCGCCTGTGCCAGGTTCTGCAGCACCAGCATCACCTGGAACAGCGGATGCCGCGCCGCCGAGCGAACCGGATCGAGCAATTCGACCAAGCGCTCGAAGGGCAGGTCCGCGTGCCCGAACGCCGCGACGTCGGTCCGGCGGACCTCGGCGAGCAACGCGTCGAACGGCGTGCCCGGCTCAACCTCGGTGCGCAGCACCAGGGTGTTGACGAACATGCCGATCAGGTCGTCGAGTTCGGCCTCGCCGCGGCCGGCCACCGGGGTGCCGATCGCGATGTCGGAGGTGCCCGACAGCCGGGCCAGCAGCACCGCGAGCGCAGCGTGCACCACCATGAACAGTGTCGAATTATGTTGCTGGGCCAGTTGTTCGAGCTCGGCGTGCAAATCGGCGTCGATTTCGAAAGCGAAGGTGGCACCGCGGTAGGACGCCTGGGCGGGCCGGGGCCGATCGGCCGGAAGCGGCAGTTCGTCCGGCAGGGCGGCCAGCGCGGAGCGCCAGTACTCGGCCTGTTGCGAGATGAGGCTCTGCGGGTCGCTCTCGGAACCGAGCACCTCTCGCTGCCACAGGCTGTAGTCGGCGTACTGGACCGGCAGCGGAGCCATGGCCGGGGCCGCGCCTCTGCTGCGCGCCTCGTAGGCCAGCATCAGGTCGCGGGTGAGCGGGCCCATCGACCAACCGTCGGCGCTGATGTGGTGCGCGACGAACGCGAGCACGTGCTCGGCCGGGTCGTCCGCGTTCGCGGAAGCGACCTCCAACAATTCCACCCGGAACCCGACCTCGGCGGTCACGTCGAAGCCCGCGGCGACAACCGCGGTCACCGCGGCGATCAGATCGGCCGTGTCGACTCGGGCCGGTGTGAGGCCGATGGGCACCTCGTCCGGAGCCAGCACCTGCTGCACGGGGCCGTTCGCAGTCTGGGGATAGATCGTGCGCAGGATCTCGTGACGCGCCACCAGGTCCGCGACGGCCTGCCGCAGAGCGGCGACGTCCAAGTCGCCGGTGAGGCGAATGGCGGCCGGGATGTTGTAGACCGACGACGCCGGATCGAACTGGTTGAGGAACCACATGCGCTGCTGCGCCAGCGACAACGGAATGCGCTCCGGGCGCGGACCGGCGACCAAGGCTTTACGCCCGCCGGAGCCCACGTGCTGCTCGACTTTCGTGGCGAGTCCGGCCACGGTCGCGGCCTCGAAAATCACACGCACCGGAACACGAGTATCCAACGCCGCACCAACACGCGCCGCCAC
>NZ_JBHVDM010000203.1:0-1737 GCF_042802775.1 Nocardia sp. NPDC057455
GTGCCGCCGCTGCCATCGATAATTTGCTGACAGTAAACCGGAACATGTTCGATGGAAGTAGTGCGGCGGAGTTCATTTCGTTGTCGAATCAACTGGCAATTTCTACCATAGATATGTTTACGGAACGGGTGCTGTTTGCCCGGTTCGATCTTCATCGAGGGGTTGATATGTTGCCCCGATGTCGCTAGAACAGACCAATCGGGACGAAATCGACCAAGAGGCACTTACCTTTTCGGCGTGCACCTGACTGAATTTGTGCCAGATCTACGGTCTTGCAGTCGGTTTCTCTGGCGTGTCTCGCTGAATATCCTCGTTTCGACGAAATTGCACGCGTGATGTTCCTTCGAAAGATTCCGTTGCTGGCAAACCTCGCCTACACTCCTTCCATCGGCTGCTGTCGAGTGGCCCCGCAGCATCTCACTCGCCGGCAAGGTTCGTGAACGAGTGCGAAATGGGGTTGTGAGATCAATGGATTCACGCGCTGTCGCTTTGATCAGAACGACTTTCAAGGCGGTTGCTGCGGAGGATGGGGGGCCGGAGAAACTGGCGAGATCGTTCTACGCGATCTTGTTCACCGACTACCCGCACGTCCGCGATTTCTTTCCCGCCGCAATGGACTCCCAGCGCGATCGCCTGGTCAAGGCGATCTCCTACGCGCTGGACCGGTTGGAGGAGCCCGACAAGCTGCTGCCCTTCCTCGCCCAACTCGGTAGGGATCACCGCAAATACGGAGTGCAGCCCGCGCACTACGCTGCCGTATCCACCGCGCTGAAGACCGCCGTCAAGGTGTTCGCGGGCACCGAGATGTGGACCGACGAGGTCGATCGGGCCTGGGACGAAGGCCTGAAGATCATCGCCGACACCATGATCGGCGCGGCGGAGAAGGAGACCACGCCGTCGGTGTGGACCGGCACGGTGATCGAGCGCCGCGAGGTGCTGCGCAACCTGGTCGTCGTCCGGCTGCAACTGGACCAGCCGATGCGTTACGCCGCGGGTCAGTACCTGAGCGTGCAGATCCCTTCGCGGCCGCGCATGTGGCGCTATCTCTCGCCCGCTGTGCCCGCGAACGCCAACGGAGAGATCGAGTTCCACGTCCGCAGTGTGCTGGGCGGCTGGGTGAGCTCGGCCATCGTCGGCCAGACCGTCGTCGGGGACCAGTGGCTGCTCGGCTCACCACTCGGCGGCCTCGGCGTTCCACGCAACACCAAACGCAAGATGCTGATGGTCGGCTGCGGCACCGGAATCGCGCCGCTACGCGCGCAGTTGATGTCCATGGCGATGCGGCGGACCAATCCGAAGGTGCATCTATTCGTCGGCGGGCACCACCCGTGCGACCTCTACGACCTCGAGACGCTGAGCAAGCTGGCGATGGCCAACCGCTGGCTCACCGTCACACCGGTGAGCGAGCACGACGAAAACCCGTGGTGGTACGCCGAACCTGACGACCCCCGCACCACCTGGCCGGGCCTCGAACCCCGCGTGACGGGCCAGATCGGCAAAGTCGTCGCGAGCTTCGGCGCCTGGTCCGACCGCGACGTACAGATCGTCGGCTCGCCCTCGATGGTGCAGACCACCAAGTTCCGCCTCATGGCGGCGGGCATCCTGGCGAAGAACATCCGCCACGACCCGCTCTATTGATGTGGTGTCTGTTTTCCAGCGCCTGCGGCGCTGGGTGTTCGCGGCCCCCTTGTGGCTCGCGTCCGAGCGACCGCCGCTAGCTCCTTCGTCGCCTACGCG
>NZ_JBHVDM010000204.1:0-1697 GCF_042802775.1 Nocardia sp. NPDC057455
CCGGATTACGCTCCGGTGGCCCGTTCGGCGTCCTGCTTCGGCTCAGCGATTGTCGTCGGCGTTGCCCGCCTTCCAGACCGGCCACGGGATGTTCCAGTCACCCAAGCCGTCGATGCCGGACAGGGTGCCACCCACGGTGTTCTTCACGATCGTGATGTCGCCGCGCTTGGCGTTCTGGAAGACCCACTGCGCGTTCGCCGGGCTGAGGTTCAGGCAGCCGTGACTGGTGTTGCTGTACCCCTGCGCACCCACCGACCACGGCGCCGAGTGGAAGAAGATACCGCTGTAGGACAGTCGCGTCGCGAAGTCCACCGGCGTCTTGTACCCGTCGGGCGAGTTGACCGACACGCCGTAGGTAGAAGAGTCCATGATGATCTTCTCGTGCCGGTCGGCGACGATGTAGACGCCGTTGTCGGTGGGCGTGCTGTCTTTGCCCATCGAGGTCGGCATGGTGCGGATCACCTGACCGTTCTGCTCGACGGTCACCTGCTTGGTGTTGTCGTCGGCGGTGAAGATCACCGCGTCACCGATGGTGAAGAACGAGTGGATGTTGTCCTGGCCGTACAGGCCGTTACCGAGATCACGCCCATAGACGTTCACGTCGATGGTGACCTTCGTCCCCGGCGCCCAGAAATGCTCCGGCCGCCAGCGCACCTCGCGGTTGTTCACCCAGTAGAACGCGCCCTCCACCGGCGGCTCGGTGGTGATCTTGATGGCGGACTGCGCCGCCTTCCGATCGGGGATGTTCTCGTCGAACTGGACGGCCACCGGCTGACCGATACCGACCACCTCGGCCTCCCCCGGGATCAGGTACGGCTTGGTCTGGTTACCGGGCGAACTCGTGGTGAAACTCAGCGTCGCGGTGTTCGCGCCGCCGAGGCCGATCGCGTCGGCCTTCAGCCGGTAGGTCTTGCCGTATCCGAGGACCTCGGTGGTTTCCCAGGACCGTCCGTCGGCGGCGATCTTGCCCTCGATCGACTTGCCCTGCGGGCTGACCAACGTCACATCGGTGAACTTGCCGTCCTCCACCTTGAACGTCAGCGGGACGCCCGGCGAGACGCCGACCTCACCGTCCTTCACCGGCGACAGCAGCTTGGGCTTGATCAATTCCGTGATGGGGTTGCGGTCGATGACCACCTGAGCCGCTTCCGTGGCGTCGGATGCCGAACATCCCGTCATCGCCAGTGCGGCGACCGCGACGACGATCACCGGTCCCGCGACAGCGCGTAGCGACCACCGTGCGGCCGGCTTGCGCTCGTGCCGACCTCGACCAACACTCATTTCAACCCCGTTTCAAAGTCTCGGTGCTCCAGGACACACCGATGGCTTCGGATACCGACCGCCACGCCGCTCACCCCGCCGTGTACGCGGGCGATCGAAACCACAATCGGACATTCTGCCAGTGCGTCACGTCCAGGCCAATGTGAACACCTCGTCCGTCACTGCAGCGTTACCACCTCTAGATCAACCCGGCGATTCCCGGTGTTACCGGCCGGGAGCAGATCGCCTCGAGCCGGTCAGGGCACGATTTCACTTCTGCGGCCCTCGCCTGTTAAGGTTTGTCCCGCACCGGAACACGGAGCACGCGCCATTAGCTCAATTGGCAGAGCAGCTGACTCTTAATCAGCGGGTTCGGGGTTCGAGTCCCTGATGGCGCACAATACGTAAACCGTGCCCTTGTCAACTATCGGTTGACA
>NZ_JBHVDM010000205.1:0-1578 GCF_042802775.1 Nocardia sp. NPDC057455
CCGCCGGGCTATCCGGCGTGGCAGACGATCTACCACTACATTGCCGCGGTCGGCTACGACACCAACGCCCGCGCGGTGTACATCGCCGACCCGGCGAACTTCGGTGGCTATCAACACTATTGGCTGACTGTGGCGAAACTGGCCTCGCTAGTTTCGCCGAAGGGATACGCGTTCGCGCCGGGCCCGGCCGCCGACGATACGGCGGCGATCTGGGCCGACAACCTCGCGCAGCTACTCGGGCCCGGGCCGGCGGTGTAGTCGTGGCGATCTTCCGACCGAACCTACCGAAGCTGATCGACACCGCCTCTGTGCTCGGCGACGTCGCCGACCCCGCGGCCGCGCTCGAAGGCTCGCCGTATCTGGGCCGAATCTTCTACCTACGCCGCCGCGACTGGCATGAGACCCGGTTCCCGGACGTCATCAGTCGATCCGAGGCCGACAGTTACAAGCGGCACGGCAAAGCGATCGTGCTCAACTTCGAGGACGCGGCCGCGAATTGGTGCCTCGGCGGCTACGACGTCGGCCGCGACCGCGGCGAGGTGTGCGCCGAACAGCTCGCCGCGATCGACTGCGAGAACGCCGTCGTTTACATGAGCGTCGATTTCCGGCCCGCCAACGCTGAGCAGATGAGCCGGGTCATGGAATGCCTACAAGGCTTCCAGCATTCCCCGCTCGGGTGGCGCGGCCGCGCGGTCTACGGGTTCGCGCCGACGCTACGCGAAGCGCACCGGCGAGGCCTCGCCGACTGGTACTGGCTGTGCGGCGACGGCCGCGAGCTGGCGGCGGGACGCCGCGACTTCGACCTCGCCGGCGTGGTGAACATCTGGCAGCAGAACAACGAACAACCCACCTTCCGGGGTGTCCAGGTCGACGAGAACTACGTCTACACCCCGGCCGATTACGGGCAATGGAAACCACTACGACAGGAGAGCACCGTCATGGCCGACGACCCCGCCCGCGACGTACAAACCCAGCTCCGCGGCCCGGACCTCGCCGGGTGGCCCGTCCACCGTTACGACGAGGGCGACCGGCCCGAGGCCGACCGCACACATCTCACGCTCGTGGACCTCGCCCGGGCTGTCGACGCGAAGCTGTCGTCGCGTTTGCCGCTGCACGGCGACGAACCGAACCCGCGGCCGGTGCCACCGGAAACCCCCGATGACATGTGGGGGCATGTGCTCAGCGCACGCGCCGAAGGGCTGAAAACCCTCGCCATCGTCGAGCGGCTCGCGAAGGCGGCCGGCGTCGATGTCTCCGACATCATCGACGAACGGAAGTGATCGCCATGCAGGACCCGAACGCCGACCAGGGCGACGAGCAGCCGGTCGACTCCCCGCTCGCCGAATACCTGCAATCGACACCGCTGTACCGCCGGTATGCGAAGGGCATCGCCGCCGCGGTGTCCGCGCTGATCAACCTCGCGTGGCTGCTGACCGTGCTTCCCTCCGGCCTCGTCTCGCCCGGCGTCGCGGTCGCGGTCGCGCTCGCTGTGCAGTTCCTCGGCGGCGTGCTCGGCGTGGTGAGCGTCCCGAACTCGCCGACCACGGCGCAGCTCGAGCAGATCGAAGACTACGTCGG
>NZ_JBHVDM010000206.1:0-1517 GCF_042802775.1 Nocardia sp. NPDC057455
TACGCCGGGCGTGGGGACCAGCAGGTGCAGTTGCGTGGGTTCCGTATCGAGCTCGGCGAGATCGAAGCGGCGCTGCTGCGCTGCCCGGGGGTCAGTCAGGCGGTGGTGCTGGTCCGCGCCGACGAGCACGCCGGTGACCGCCTGATCGGGTACGTGGTGCCCGACTACGGGGTGAGTGTGGATGCGTCGGTGCTGCGCGCGCAGGTAGCGGAGTTCTTGACCGGGTATATGGTGCCCGACGCGGTCGTGGTGCTGGAGACGCTGCCGTTGACCCCGAACGGCAAACTGGACCGGCGGGCATTGCCCGCCCCCGACGTCGTGTCCACCGTCGCCTACCGGGCACCGAGTTCACCGGTGCAGCAGGCCGTGGCCGAGGTGTTCGCCGGGCTGCTGGGCGCGCCGGAGGTCGGGTTGGACGACGACTTCTTCGCCTTGGGCGGCAACTCGCTGCTGGCCACCCGCGTGGTCGCGCGGATCAACGAAGCACTGGATGCCAACGTGGTGGTGCGTGAGTTGTTCGAAGCACCCACGGTGGCCGCGCTGGCCGCGCGGGTGGTGCCCGGCGCAGGCGGCGGCGCCCGCCCCCGGCTGACCCGCACCGAACGCACCGAACCGATCCCGCTGTCACTCGCCCAGCAACGGATGTGGGTGCTCAACCAGTTCGACCCCACCTCCCCCGCCTACAACATCCCCATGGCCATCCGGCTGCACGGCGCGCTGGATGTCTCCGCGCTGCGCTACGCCCTGGCCGACGTCCTCGAACGCCACGAATCCCTGCGCACCCGGTATCCGGCCGGCGGACCGGGCGGGTTGCCGTTCCAGCAGATCCTCACCGTCGAACAAGCCCTACCCGGCGGGCTGGAGGTCACCACCACCGACGACCCGATCACCCAGATCACCGAACTGATGCTCACCGGATTCGACGTCACCGAAGAAGTCCCGGTGCGCGCGCTACTGGCCGAGACCACCCCCGACGAACACCTACTGGCAGTGGTGGCCCACCACATCGCCGCCGACGGCGCCTCCATGGCACCCCTGGCCCGCGACCTGGTCACCGCCTACCTCGCCCGCATCGGCGGCAACTCCCCCCGCTGGGCGCCGCTGGAAGTGCAATACGCCGACTACGCGATCTGGCAACGACACGTCATCGGCACCGACGACGACCCCGCCTCCGTCGCCGCCCGCCAACTCGCCTACTGGCGCACCCAACTCGACGGACTGACCGGCGAACTCGAACTACCCCTGGACCGCCCCCGCCCCGCGGTGGCATCGATGCGCGGCGCGAACACCGGATTCGGGATCTCCCCCCAGATCCACCACGCCCTCACCGAACTGGCGCGCGCACACAACTGCACCCTGTTCATGGTCGTCCACGCCGCCCTCGCGGTACTGCTCGCCCGCCTCACCGGCGACCCGGACGTCGCGATCGGCACCCCCATCGCCGGACGCGGCGAACGCGTCCTCGACGACCTGGTCGGCATGTTCGTCAACACCCTCACCCTGCGCACCCGCGTCGA
>NZ_JBHVDM010000207.1:0-1442 GCF_042802775.1 Nocardia sp. NPDC057455
GACCACCGACTCCACCGAACGCGGAACACCCACCGCGACCAGATCCTCCGGACCCACCCCCCGATCGATGAGCAGACGCGCCAACCGCGTGGACCTGGCGTCGAGTTCCGCGTAGGTGAGATGTCCGCGAGAGCTGACGGCGTCGGCGAAGACCACCGCGGCGCCGGTCGGGTTGGCTTCGACAGCGGTTGCCATCAGCTGCGGGAGGGTAGTGACTCTAGGTCGCCGGGTACGAGTGGGCCGCACCCGCGCGGGCCGCGTCACGCGAGCCCCGCTTCGTGATTCCTGGGCACCGATCCCTGAGCCGGCCGACTATTCCCCGACAAGCGAAACATGAAAACTCTGCACATCCTGCCTGTAAGAACACGTCCATGACACATTTCCAGCGGACGCCCTGATACAGCAAACCAACCCGCTGTGTGCATGGTCACACAACGGGGGGCTTGCTCATGACCGCGAATCACTTCACTCGGTGTCGAACAGTTCGGTGAACTCGACGATCGCGGCCACGTTCGACCAGGGCCCCATGGGCACACCGCCGACACCATTGTCCAGCACCACAGCGTGCAAATCCTCCAGGGCCACCGGGTCGAGCGTGTCCAGCCCGGTCCGATCCGTCACCAGGTGGGTCACCCATTCGTCGGCGAGCGACTCGGTCAGCGCGCCGTCCGCGTCGACCAGCACCACCGACGCGCCCACCGATCCGGCAGCGACCACCTCGACCAGCGCGGCAGGCGACTGCGGACTGCCGTGCTGGAAGGTGCGCGATTCGAAGGTCAGCTCGGTGCGTGCGCGCAGCCGTGCGGCGGCCGTGGCGAGATCGTCGTAGCTGAGCACCTGCGCGCCGATGAACGCCGGATCGCTGCCGCGCAGGGCACGGATGCGGTGGGCGTAGGTGACCGGCCGGGGTGATTCGGCGGCGATCTCGGCGACGACGGTCGGGTCGTCGAGGGCGAACCAGTCGACCGCGGCGATCGAGTGCACACCGCCGATCGTCAAGCCGGTCTTGATCTCGAGTTCGTGCGGCAGACTCGCGTCGAGCGTGTCGACCGGCACTACGGCGGCGCCTGTCTTGAGCACGGCCCAGGTGGCGATGACGGCCTCGATGCCGCGATCCAGCCGCACCGCCACGCCCGCGCCGGGGCCGCAGCCGCGCGCGATGAGCACCCGCGCCAACCGCGACGAGCGTGCGTCGAGATCCTGGTAGGACAGAGCATTCTCGCCGGAGACCACCGCGGGGCCATCCGGATCGTCTTCGACCGCGGCCGCCAGCGCCTGGGTCAACGCCGTACCCGCGGTAGCCGTGGGCGCCTCGACGCTCACCGGCTCCGACGCGACCGCCATCCGTTCTCGTTCGGCGGTGTCGAGGATGTCGATGTCGCCGATGGGGGTGTGGGGGTTGGTGGCGATGGTGGTGAGGATGCGGTGGAGGCGGTGGCCGA
>NZ_JBHVDM010000208.1:0-1398 GCF_042802775.1 Nocardia sp. NPDC057455
ATCGGGTCCCGCCCCGGCTGCTGTTCCGAGTGGTGCTCTGCGCCGGATGTTCCGGGCACAACCGCTGCCTACCGGTAACGAAACGAGTGATGTAGATCACATGCTGAGAGTTTGCTGATTCCCGACAATTCGCCGATATCCCAGGCACAATCTGCGGTGTCGCTGCTGTTGCCCGGATGAATTCCGGGGCGGCAGTTTCTCTTTCTGGCTTGTCTTACTTGGAATTCGGCCGTGCCGGTAACACGACCGGCGCGGGTAGCGGTGGCTCCGCATCGGTGGCCGCTGCTGATGCCATGTATTAGCCAGGCCGCCGATCGGCGGCCAGTCATCCGCGCCCATGGAAGGGGCGAGTACGTGCCGAGAAAATCGACGCACCGCATCGCACTCGGATTTCTACTCTCCACTCTCACGATCCTCCTGCTCGCCGGACCCGCCTGGGCCGATACCGGCAGCGCCTCCGGCAGCGGGCCGGGCAGCGCCTCCTCCGGTTCGGCCTCGGGCAGCGGTCCCGGCGGTGACTCCGGCAGCGCCAGCGGCTCGGCCGCTCTGCCGGTGCCCAGTGTGTTCGGCGTCGGCGCGCTGGCCGCGGCGACGACGCAGATCGGCAAGCCCTACGAATGGGGTGGGACCGGCCCCTTCAGTTGGGACTGCTCGGGCCTGGTGCAGTGGGCGTACCGTCAGGTCGGCGTGAGCATTCCGCGGACCACCTGGCAGCAGGCGAAGGCGGGGACGCCGGTCCCGCGGGGCGCGCTCTCGCTCGGCGACGTGGTGGTGCTGAACCAGGACGGTTCGCACGTCGGCATCTACGCGGGTAACGGACAGGTACTCAACGCCTATGACTGGGGGGTGCCGGTGGGCTACACCCCGCTCGACGAATTCGACATCTACGCGATCCGCCGCTTCTGAGCGCGCACCCGGCGGGGCGCACGCCGCCGATCGCGGCTACTACCGGGATGACTCGGCCCCGACCGGCAGGTGTGGTCGGGGCCGAGTCGGCTCCGCGCCCGGCATCTGCCCGCGCCCGCCTGGCACCGCGAAAGCGTCAGACTGTCGTCACGTGGTGGACATTGCGGGGGTCGAATCCGGGGACGGTCCTTCGGTGGTGGCCGTCGGCGCAGCCGAGCCGCGCCGCTGCGATCCGGTCGCCGCGGTGGTGCGCGGCACGGAGGTCAGCCGTCGAGGCCGTCGGCGAGGTCGCGCAACGACGGTCCGTACTGCGGATGCGCCAGTGCCGAGGCGAATTGCGCCACCAGGTAGTCGGCCGGGTTGCCGGTGTCGTACCACCGGCCGCGGATCACCTGGCCGAAGACCGGATTTTTCGCCGCGTGCACGTTGATCGCGTCGGTGAGGTACACCTCGCCGGTGCGGTGCTCGTACCAGGCTTCGGTCTGCCTGCGC
>NZ_JBHVDM010000209.1:0-1373 GCF_042802775.1 Nocardia sp. NPDC057455
CCGAAGGCACGGGTCTAGACCGCCGGAACGCGAGCCATCAAGGGGCCGCGAACACGCAGCGCCGCAGGCGCTGCAAATCGAACACAGCTCAGGCGCGCACGCTCAGGCCGACCTTCTGGAATTCCTTCAGATCCGAGTAACCGGCCTTGGCCATCGAACGACGCAGTCCGCCAACGAGGTTGAGCGATCCGAAGGGATCGTCGGACGGCCCGAACAGCACCCGCTCCAGGCTCGGCCGCACAGTTTCGCCGGCCGGCTCTCCACCGAGATCCCACGGATCCTCGACGTGCAGCAGCGACCCGCGCGGCACCGAGGGGTGCGCGGCCGCAGACGGCCAGTACCAGCCGCGGCCCGGCGCCTCCGCGGCCACGGCGAGTGGAACTCCGAGCATGGCCGCGTCCGCGCCGCACGCGATCGCCTTGGCGAGCTGGCCCGAGGTGGCGACGTCTCCGTCCGCGATGACGTGGACGTAGCGGCCGCCGGTCTCGTCCAGGTAGTCGCGGCGCGCGGCGGCGGCATCCGCGATCGCGGTGGCCATCGGCACGCCGATGCCCAGTACCTCGCCGGTGGTCGTCGCGCCGGGGTAGGAGCCGTAGCCGACGATGACACCCGCCGCCCCGGTGCGCATCAGGTGCAGCGCGGTGCGGTGATCGCTCACGCCGCCCGCGACCACGGGCACGTCCAGCTCGGCGATGAAGGTCTTGAGATTCAGCGGTTCACCGTCGCCCACATGCTCGGCGGAGATGATCGTGCCGTGCACCACGAGCAGGTCGAGGCCCGCCTGTAGCAGCGCCGGGGTGAGCGTGCGCGCGTTCTGCGGGCTCACCCGCACGGCAACGGTGACACCGGCGGCGCGGACCTGCGCCACCGCGGCGGCGAGCAGGTCCGGCTGCATCGGCGCGGCGTGCAGCTCTTGCAGCAGCGCCACGGCGCGCTCGTAGCCGCCCTTGCCGACCAGTTCGAGCAGCTGGTCGATCTTCGCGCCGACATCGGCGTGCCGCGCCCACAGACCCTCGCCGTTGATCACGCCGAGCCCGCCGAGGCGGCCGAGCTCGATGGCGAACTCCGGCGATACCAGCGCGTCGGTGGGATGCGCGAGAAACGGGATCTCGAAACGGTAGGCGTCCAGCTGCCAGGACAACGAGACCTGCTTCGATGAGCGGGTCCGGCGCGAGGGGACGATGTCGACGTCGTCCAGCTCATAGGTACGCCGGGCGGTCCGGCCCATGCCGATCTCCACCATGTCGCGCACGCGAAATCTCCTTGTCTAATTTGCAGCGCCTGCGGCGCTGCGTGTTCGCGACCCCTTGATGGCTCGCGTTCCAGCGGTCGAGACTCACGCCTTCGACGCATGCGCTTCGACCGCTGGAACG
>NZ_JBHVDM010000210.1:0-1323 GCF_042802775.1 Nocardia sp. NPDC057455
GGGCACGGTTTTCTCATCTCCGCTAGTCACGAAAGCCGTGATTTCCTCGTGACCTCGGGTTCTTCCCAGTTGCACCAGGGGTCTCAAATCGGACAGCAATCTGCCCGCAGAGCCGCCGAAATCCCGATGTACGTCCGAAAAGTTCTGTGATGTACAGCACAAGATGTTTAACGGCAAACTCCCAGCTTAGATAACGATTCGGCTACCGCATCCTGGGCTTTCCAAGATCGCCAGCGCCTGCCGTTCAAGATTCGTTCACCCTCCGTTAACCAAGCGTGACCATTCTGCAATCAGGTCACAAAGCGACCTGAAGTTTGGTCAGCCCGAGGAGTTGTAGACACCGATTCGGTAACGATCACCCGCAGGCACCTGCCCGCCATGTGATCGGCGGAGCGGAATCCGGCAACGGACCCGCGATCCACACTTCCGCCCCGTCTCTTCGCATCGAGATGCGAAGTCCCGCGCGACATCGCGGCCGAGCCCATCGAGGGCGATCCGGCGCCGCACGCACGAACCGCGTCGCGTTCCGGGGACATCATCGTCCCCCACAACAAAACCACACAAAAGCACATGGCCGTTTCGGCGACGCCCACGAGCGTACGCCGCAGGATCCGTGCTGCCCAACCGCGGCCGGATCGAGTAAGTCCCCGATAAAGGAACCGATTCGAATGCCTGACAGACGCCTTTCCACCCTCCGTCGCCCCTCGCTCCGCGAAACCGTCACCGTCGCCGTCGCCGCCGCGGGTGTCGTCGCCGTGGCCGCCTGCTCTGCGGCGTCCGTTGCCGATGACAGCGTCCCGTCTCGCATCGCCATGGTGGCCGAGCAGCAGCCCGAGTCCGCGCCCGCCGCGCCCGCCGCGCCCGCCGTGGTCGCCGCACCGGTCGCGGAGGCGATCCCCGCGCCGATGCCCGCACCCGCCCCTGCTCCCGAACCGGCGCCCGCGCCTGCTCCCGAGCCGGCCCCGATGCCCGCCCCGGCGCCGCCGGTCTACGCGGACAACCTGGACGGCTGGATTCGCCAGGCCCTCGACATCATGCAGGCCAACGGCATCCCGGGCTCCTACGAGGGCATCCACCGCAACATCATGCGCGAGTCCACCGGCAACCCCCAGGCCATCAACCTGTGGGACTCCAATGCCGCGATGGGTATCCCGTCCAAGGGCCTGCTGCAGGTGATCGACCCCACGTTCGCCACCTATCACGTCGCGGGCACGCCCTTCGACATCTGGGATCCGGTCGCCAATATCGTCGCCGCCTGCAACTACGCCGCGCACCGCTACGGCACGATGGACAACGTCGACAGCGCGTACTGAGTCCACCTCC
>NZ_JBHVDM010000211.1:0-1265 GCF_042802775.1 Nocardia sp. NPDC057455
TGATGTTCCCCCGGTTTCGTGGAGTCGAGATGCTGGACTTCAGGCCACGGGTTGGATGGACGGTTGCATCATTTCGTACTCGATCGGAGTCCGCATACCGAGGGCTGAGTGACGGCGGCGCCGGTTGTGGAAGATCTCGAGGTAGTCGAAGATCGCGTTCGCCAGCTCGATGCGGGTTTTCCAGCGTTGCCGGTTGAGTAGCTCGGTTTGCATTCTGCCCCAGAATGATTCGATGACGGCGTTGTCGTAGCAGTCGCCGATCGAGCCCATCGAGGGCACCAGCCCCGACTTGCGAGCGCGGTCGGTGAAGGCCCAGGAGGTGAATTGAACGCCGTGGTCGGAGTGAATGATCGTGCCCGACTCCGGCGATCTGTTGGAGATCGCCATCCCGAGCGCGTTGGTGACCAGCGCCGCGGTTTGGGTCGAGTCGATCGACCAGCCGACCACCCGCCGGGAATAGGTGTCGAGCACGACCGCGCAGTAGACCTTGCCTTCCCTCGTGTAGTGCTCGGTGATGTCGGTGACCCACAACTGGTTCGGCCGTGATCGGGTGAACGCACGATTGACCAGGTCACCGGCGGTCGGGGTTTGATGCCGTGGGCGTGCGCGCTTGACACCGGGCAGGCCCTTGATCCCGGCACGCGCCATCAACAGCTCGACCTGGTTGTATCCGACACCGATACCGAGACCGAGGGTGAGTTCGGCGTGCACCCGCGGGGCGCCGTAGGTGCCGCGTGAAGCGGCGTGCACGGCCCGGATCTGGTCGGTGAGCCAGGCATGGCGGATCGCTCGTTGCGAGGGCGGGCGCGATCTCCAATGGTAGAAACCGGACTCGGAGACATCCAACAGCCGGCACGCGACCTGTACCGGCAATCCCTCGCTGGCGATGGTGGCTATGGCCGCGTAACGCCTTTTGGGCCGCTGGCCTGTTCCTTCAGCAACTCACGAGCTCTTTTCAGGATGGCGACCTCGTGCTCGAGTTCTCGGATGCGGCGCTTGGCCGCGGCCAGTTCGGACTGCTCGGCGCTGGTCGCGCCCGGTATCTGACCGGTGTCGATCAGTTCCTGTTTACGCCAGACATAGATCGTCTGGTCGCTGATGCCCAGGTCCGCAGCTACCTGCGCGACCGGACGCCCGGCGGCGACCAGATCCAGGACCTTGCGACGGAACTCCTCGGGATAACGCCTTGGCACGAACAAGTCTCCTTCGACGACTTCGTGACCAAGAGTCAAGCAAACCAACTCCGGAAAACCGGGGGAACATCA
>NZ_JBHVDM010000212.1:0-1191 GCF_042802775.1 Nocardia sp. NPDC057455
GTCATGGTTCCGGGCCGTTTCGCTAGTAGCGGGGACAGGATTTGAACCTGCGACCTCTGGGTTATGAGCCCAGCGAGCTACCGAGCTGCTCCACCCCGCGTCGGTGAACACAACATTACACACGGGTTCACACAGTCTGCAAATCGCCAGCTCAGCCGCGGTTTCGACGCAATCCACAGACCACGGAACCGCCGGTGCGAACGCGCAACCGACCCGGATGGCGCGAGGGCAACCGCGGCGACGAGCACATTCGACGTCGCGCACACAAGATTTGCCACAGGTTGACTACTTCAAACGTGACGTACTTCACTATATCGTCGTGATCTCAATCACATAACGATGCGATAACTTAGCACTGCCCCGGCGTGTTGATGCCGTTTCCCACCTGGAAAAACGGGGATATTGCTGTTATTCGCTTCATGCAATTCCGGCGTTATCCAGATGTGATCTGCTGAGATTTCTTCGTTACCGTCAGTCCACGGCCCGGATCATCCGAGACGGGCTCGAACTCGAACCGCCGAACACCGGCAACCCTGTCCCGCGGTTCGAGGATCCCCGACGACCTGGGGACAGGGACGCGGCAGTTCCATCGCCGTGCCGGCGGGCGCAGGGAGGGAAACGACCATGACTGAGAACCGGAAGATCAGCACCCGCGCCCTCGGCCTCGCCGCCATCACCGGCGCACTTGTTGCCGTCCCGTTCGCACTCTCCACCGCTTCCGCCTCCGCGGCGCCCCACGACTGGGACGGCGTCGCGCAGTGTGAGAGCGGTGGCAACTGGGGAATCAACACCGGAAACGGCTACTACGGCGGCCTGCAGTTCTCGCAGAGCACTTGGGCGGCCAACGGTGGCAAGGGCTCCGCCCACAACGCGAGCAAGGCCGAGCAGATCCGCGTGGCGGAGAACGTGCTCGCCACCCAGGGCCCCGGCGCGTGGCCGGTGTGCGGCCAGTACCTGCGCCAGGGCACCTCCGAGCCGGAGCCGCTCGTCGCGGCCGAGGAGCTGCCCGCCGTGCCGGAATCCGCCCAGCCCGCCGTGACCGCAGCCCAGTCCGCGGTCGAGCAGGCGAAGTCCGCCGCCGAGGAACTGGCCGAGCAGTACGGCCTGAAGGGCGAGTTCCAGCAGATCGTGAGCCAGAACAGCGCGCTGATCGATTCCTTCGGTCGCTGACACATCCTGCGCCGACAAAAC
>NZ_JBHVDM010000213.1:0-1184 GCF_042802775.1 Nocardia sp. NPDC057455
ACGAAGACACGTTCACCGCCGCGCAGTTCGCCGGCGCCGCCGTCGACAACGTCGCCGACGAAGCGGCGTGGCCCTATTTCGAGATCACGGGCCCGATCACCTCGCCCACGATCGGACTCGGCACCGAGGCGGTCGTGCTACCGGCGATCAGCGCCGGGCAGACATGGAAGATCGACACCGACCCGAACCATTTCCGGATCACCGATCATCTCGGCGCCGACCGAACATTCTGGGGCGGTGTCGAGCTACCCGGGCGCTGGTATGTGAAAGCGCCGGCCCGCACGCTCGGAATCCCGTTGAACATTTCGGGCACCGGGACCAGCGGCGCGACCCTGGTCAAGGTCGTGTTGCCGCAGATGTATCAGGCGGCGCTATGAGTGCGTTCGTGCCCGGGTACGCGAACCCGAACACCGACCCAGAGCAGCCGATTCCGTGGGAGATCGGGCTACGCAGCTCCGATCGCCAGCGCATCGAATGGACACCGCTCGGCGACTACGTGAAAACGGATGCCGAATGGCATTGGTGGATGCCTGGCAAGTTCTCGTTTCAGCTACAGCCAGACCACCGGCTCATTCCGCAACTGGCGCAGCTTCGCCGCAAGGCGTTCCATGTGCGTATCGGCCGCAACTCGCCGGACGAGGCGTACGGGTACAACGGGATCCCGTACACCGGGCGCATCATGGGCGGCAACATCGCCGGGCGGCCCGGCCGCGAGACCGTGAAGTTCTCCGGGGTCGACTACAAATTCTGGTTGCAACGCTGGCTTGCGTGGGTGAACCCGCAATTTCCGCCCGAGGTACAGGTCGGGTTGACCGGGAAGCAAGACATCATGGCCGGCGAGCCCGACTTCGTGTTCAAGTACTTCCTCGCGAAGAACATGATTCGGCTACACCGGCCGGTGTATGCGTCGCTACCGCTGCACAAGGTCACCGCCGATCTACCCGACCTCGACGACATCGAGACACTCGACGACCTGATCAACCTCGGTAACGACCTGCTCGAAAACTTCGTGATCCTCTCCGCACGGTTCCCACCCGGCGACGAGCTGTTCAAACAGACCCGGTCACGCCTCGACATCGGCTATCGCATGGATCTGTGGGACGGGACCGGGACACCGCCACACGTGTTCGCCACCGAGAACCTCTCGCAGCTACAGAGCGTCATCGACGCGACCTCCGACAACT
>NZ_JBHVDM010000214.1:0-1173 GCF_042802775.1 Nocardia sp. NPDC057455
GTGCTGCCTTCGGTTGCCGGCCCCAGTGAACTCGCCTGTAAGGGTGGGGTGATGGGTGGCTGGTCGTTGTTTGAGAACTGCACAGTGGACGCGAGCATCTGTGGCCAAGTTTTTAAGGGCGCACGGTGGATGCCTTGGCACCAGGAACCGATGAAGGACGGGACGAACACCGATATGCTTCGGGGAGCTGTAAGCAAGCTTTGATCCGGAGATTTCCGAATGGGGAAACCCACCACTCGTAATGGAGTGGTATCCATATCTGAATTCATAGGATATGAGAAGGCAGACCCGGGGAACTGAAACATCTAAGTACCCGGAGGAAGAGAAAGCAAATGCGATTCCCTGAGTAGCGGCGAGCGAAACGGGATTAGCCCAAACCAAGAGGCTTGCCTCTTGGGGTTGTAGGACACTCTGTACGGAGTTACAAAGGAACGAGGTAGATGAAGAGGTCTGGAAAGGCCCGCCATAGGAGGTAACAGCCCTGTAGTCAAAACTTCGTTCTCTCCTGAGTGGATCCTGAGTACGGCGGAACACGTGAAATTCCGTCGGAATCCGGGAGGACCATCTCCCAAGGCTAAATACTCCCTAGTGACCGATAGTGAACCAGTACCGTGAGGGAAAGGTGAAAAGCACCCCGGAAGGGGAGTGAAATAGATCCTGAAACCGTGTGCCTACAAGTAGTCAGAGCCCGTTAACGGGTGATGGCGTGCCTTTTGTAGAATGAACCGGCGAGTTATGATCCCGTGCAAGGTTAAGCAGAAGATGCGGAGCCGCAGCGAAAGCGAGTCTGAATAGGGCGAATTGAGTACGTGGTCGTAGACCCGAAACCAGGTGATCTACCCATGTCCAGGGTGAAGTTCAGGTAACACTGAATGGAGGCCCGAACCCACGCACGTTGAAAAGTGCGGGGATGAGGTGTGGGTAGGGGTGAAATGCCAATCGAACCTGGAGATAGCTGGTTCTCTCCGAAATAGCTTTAGGGCTAGCCTCAAGGTAAGAGTCTCGGAGGTAGAGCACTGATTGGACTAGGGGCCCCTACCGGGTTACCGAATTCAGTCAAACTCCGAATGCCAATGACTTATCCTTGGGAGTCAGACTGCGAGTGATAAGATCCGTAGTCGAAAGGGAAACAGCCCAGACCGCCAGCTAAGGTCCCAAAGTATACGTTAAGTG
>NZ_JBHVDM010000215.1:0-1094 GCF_042802775.1 Nocardia sp. NPDC057455
TGGTTGCCGGGCGGGGCGACGATGTTCACCACGAGCCCGGCGCCGGCGTCGATGCTGTCGACGACGTCGCGCCACAGTTGGTCGCGCTGCTCGACGGTGGGCGGGTCGTTGGGTATCTCGCGGGTGCGGTAGTCGCGGCCGGACCTCCGTCGCAACGCCGCGGTGACTTGCCCTATCCAGTCCGTTCCGTCGTGGTCGGTGAGCATCTCCGCGGCGAGGTCGCCTTCGGTCGCGGCGATGCCGAGGGCGTCGAGGACGATTTGCGCCGAGGCGGGACCGCAGTAGTACCCGGTTTCCTGTGTGCTGTAGGTGTGCGGAAGTATCGTGATCACATCCGAATTCCCTTCTGTCACAGACTGTTCGCGATCCCGCGGGTTGTTCCGGCGAGGCCTTGAATGTTGGCGATGAGCCGATCCCACGCCCCGGTAAGCCGCTGGTCTTCGCCGAGGGTCGGTGTCTCGACACGGCGCCCGTCGCGGCTGTCGCTGATCACGACGCCGGATACGTACTGTTCGACGGTGTTCCCGCGGTCGTAGACGGTGTGGACGTCGCCGACGTCGTAGCGGGTACCGGTGCCGTCGTCGGCGCCGAAGCGGTAGCCGGTTCCGCCGGCGTCGATGGACAGTTTCAGCGCGTCCGACCCGCCGTGCTCTTTCAAGGCGGTGTGGCCTACGGCGAAGCTGTCGAGCGACCATGCCGCGGTGTTGTCGGCGAACACCTCGGCGAACGCGTCGTCGATGCCGATCTCGTCTTCGGTGTCCTCGTCGAAGAACTGTTGGTAGGCAAAAAAGATGTTGTCGAACAGGTCGCCGACGACGAATCCGAGCCCGAGGCCGGGCGCAATCAGGTTGATCAGGAGTTGGATAGCGAAGTTCGCCGCCCATTCGATCGCCTGATTGAGGATCTCGGGTGCCTTGCCGCCGACGATGGCGCGCACCGCGTCGACGTGGCTGAAGTCGCGCTCGTAGTGGTCGATCTGTCCGCCGTCGGTGCGCCACTGGATTTTGCGCATGTCCCTTTTGGCGCGGGTGTCGAACACGTAGCACGCCCGCGGCGGTGTCCCCCACGAGTCGGGGTCGGCGAGCCCGAGATAG
>NZ_JBHVDM010000216.1:0-1034 GCF_042802775.1 Nocardia sp. NPDC057455
GTCGCACCATAACCCGGGTTCGAAAGTGCATGTTGGTCGCTTCGATCCGGCGCAGTTCGGCAGGGGTGAACGGCTTCGGTACACCCCGCGGCCGCTTGGCGGCCGGAATGAACGTCATCGGGTTGTCGGGGCGGTAGTTGTGCAGGTGAAGCCAGGCGAAGAACGCTTTCAACCGGCCGTGGTAGGTATGTCGGGTGCCCGGCGACCAGTCGCCACCGTCGGCGAGCCAATCGACGACCTGTTCTTCGGTGGCGTGCGCCGGATCGCACTTCGACCACGCCGCGAATTGCATCACACACTCGACGCGGTCGCCCACGGTACGAGGGGACAGGCCTTGCGCGCGCATCGCGTTACGCCAGCGCTGGACCAGTGGCGGCAGGGGCGCGCCCTTGTGCTGCGTATTCGGCGGCGGCCGGTATACCTCGCCGGCCTCGGATGGTTGCGGCGCCTGCGGTACGTGCAACATCGGGTTGTCGGCCCGGAAGTCATGCGCGCGCAACCAGTCATAGAACGCGTTGAATCTGCTGCGGTAGGTGTACCGGGTGTTCTTCGACCAGTTCGCGCCTTGTGTCGCGAACCACTCGCCTATCTGATCGGGCGTTGCCGCGGCAGGATCCTCGCCGAGCCACTCGGCGAAGAGTCCCAACACCCCTAGCCGATCGCCGATCGTGTGCGCTGAAACACCCTCTGTCCGCATAGAATTTCGCCACTTGCGCAACAGCGGCGAACTATTTGCGGAAACCGCCCCACTTCCCACACGAGGGGAATCTAGACCAGTCGGAATGATTGAAGATGGAAGTAACTGTGGAATACCTGGGTTTTGGGGGAATTGGACAATTGTCCGATTTGGACTCGCCGAATCATACCGACCGGTGCTCATGATGTTTCAGGCGGGACGCTCGAACGGTAACACGCGGCCGAGCACATCTAGAGTGCTTACCTTGTAAGCGAAAGGTCGTCGGTTCAATCCCGACAGGGGGCTCTTTTCGCGACCCTCGTCCGACATCACCGGGCGGGGGTCGTCTGTGAATCCG